>JAAANX010000072.1 GCA_009909085.1 Cyanobacteria bacterium GSL.Bin1
AATCAACGGCGAGACTCCAACGCAGCGACGCAGGAGCGAAGCGACGAGGAAGTGAGGATATCCCGACGCTGAATCAGAGATTACAGCGCGGGACTTATGTTCTCGCGCTCTTGCCAGTTAATTTCATTGTTTACCTTACTCTGTTTTGGCTCTCTTTTCTTCCCAAAATTGCCAAGTCGTGTTGTTTACTTTTGCAAAGTTATTCAATCACTATTATTGAGTGAAAATTTCAAGATAAACTCCTTAAGGAAGATCGCGCTGAAGGAGGTAATCCGCCACAGCCTGATAAGCAGGGAGGGTGGTCGGATCAATCGCCGCATTGCCAGCCACCGGATGGGAAGCAAAACGGGCGATAACCATATCCGCTTGCGGATCAATATAAAGAGATTGACCGTGAACGCCTCTTGCCATGAAAGCACCATGGTCATTATGGGGAATCCACCACATACTCCGATAACTCCATCCCTCAAGCAAGGAGTAGCCCGCATCTGCAAATGCTGCGCGATCGCCGCCTTGACTAATCTTGCGAATCACCGATTCCGGAACCACTTGTTGATCCCCAACCCTACCGTTATCCAGAATCATTTTACCAAAGCGAGCCATGTCACGCAGACCGGCACTCAGACCGCCGCCAGCAAATGGCGTGCCAATGGAATCTACTGACATATAGGCATCCAAATCAGCCCCAATTTTGCTCCAAATTTTCTCTGAGAGTACCTCAGTCAGAGTATTTCCAGTAACTCGAGCGATCAGCCAACCCAGTACATCGGTGTTGATCGTTTTATATCCAAAACTGCGACCGTGTTCTCCCTCCGGTTGCACTGTTTGCAAAAATTCAAAGTAAGTTCTCGGCCCCGTGTAGTCTGCGGGTTTTGGTAGCGGATTGCCTGCAGCAGCATGTTGCCAGATGTCTGCATCGGGATCTGAATAGTCCTCGCTATAACGTAGCCCAGTGGTCATATCCATCACTTGACGCACCGTAGCATTGCCGAAAGCACTTTCCGTCAATTCCGGAATATACTCCCGAACTAGCTTAGTTTCGTCCAGCTGGCCTTCAGCAACTAACATTTCACCGAGCAAGCCGACAAAAGATTTAGTCATAGACATTGCCCCATGACGCTTCGTGGGATCTAGGCAACCGGCAAAGGTTTCATAGATAACTTTACCGTGATGCATAACCAATATGCCGTCGGTGAAATTGGCTGCTAGAGACTGCTTCCAGGTCATGGGCTCTGTCGCATTTAATGGCATAAACGTTATGTTGTCAATCCCTTCAAGTAGTGAAGTTTCCAGAGGTTTGGCAGGAGTCAGTTGCCGGCTAACGGCTTTGGTGGGCATCAACTGCTGAAAATTACACACCGTCCAGCGCCACTGGGGAAATTGAGCGTAACTGCCGTTATCAAACCGGATAATTTTATCGGGCGGCGGCGGCGCTCCTTCCATCCAACCTAAAATATTGGAATCAGAGGTTTCTGCTGTCCAAGTGGGAACACTTGAATCTGTGGAAGAATCGTCCGCCATCGCCCCAATCGCCAGATGCCATCCAATCACCAGTGAACAGGCAACACAGAAAAATGTAAAAAGGATTCCTTTGATTTTCATCGTAATCGAGGTTGGTACCAGTCGTCACGGGCTGGTAGAGTTACTGCCGTTTCAAGTTGTGCTGCTCTTGCGAGGAGCGACAAGAGTAGATTAGCATTCATTGTTCTACAACCAAAGCCTCAGGTTGCTAGCGGGACTGATTTGAGCATCAACCCTTGATAAACCCCGGCAATTGCCCGTGACGCGATCGCGCTACTTAGCCTGCTCAAAGGTTACTTGAAGGATCAAAAAGGATCAAGTCATCGGGGTCAATGCCAACAAACCATAGTCTAGACGTTATAATTACTCAAACCTTTTACAATAGATGAATCATTCCTAGAGTGTTGTGGTAGGGTCGCCAATTGTCCCTAAATTTCTCATGAATCATCCATCTTTTAAAGATCAGTTTTTAGTGCAATTAATCCAACAAGTTACTCAATTGAGGATTCAATTGCGCCAGCTATGGCAAAAAATTGGGCAAACTCATGGTCAAGATTCAGGTGATGAAACACAAGATAGTGCTTTAATCTTTCTCAAAAAATATCATTCCCTTTTATTTCCTGAACAAACTCTCTACAAACAGGCTGAAGATCGGACGCTTGATTCTTTAAAGTTGAAAACCACCGAATTAATTTTAAAGCAAGTTAATTTCTATTACCTTCCCTATCGCCTAGAAAGTTTACTTCCTTACTGTGATCCCTTTACAGCAGTAGGAACCTTTCTCAATGCACTCAATCTTTCTTATGAAAATCTGATTCAAGATTTAGAAAAACAGAAACTTGGTCAAGCAATGATCAAAGAATTGATGGAAATTGAGCAAGATTATAATTTAAAATTAACGGGAATTAATGACTTTCCCCTTTATGAATCAGCTGCAACTCATAATTTAAATAAATTCCATAATACAGCTTTGACCCTAAAAAGATCTTTAGATGTTATTAATCTTTTGGACAGAGTTCAACCACCCGGTTATCAAAAGCAGAAAAATAATTTACGGAAATATTGGCATCAACAAACAATTCAAAAATTAGAGAAAACCATTACAAAATTAACTCAATAAAAGAATGCGTTATCCTCAATCTAGCTTAGCTGGCTTTACTTTTATTTATGTATTAGGCATTATCCTGGGAATGGTAATTGCCATTAGTCAAGTTTTCTCCACCGAAATCTTACTCATTGAAGGCTTATCTCATTTACTCATTCTTGTTCTTTGGGGGTTCTTTTTTATCCCTCAATCTTTAAAAGAAGAAGCCGGAAATCGTATCCAAACAGCCGGCTATCTTCATACCTTGATTGGCTTTGCTTCTGCTCTCATTTTGCTGGGGAGTAGTGCCTTTAATCAAGGGGAACTCAATGCAATTCTCTATCCTTTAGGGAGTGCTTTATCAACTAGTATTGTCGGTTGGTTATTAGGGGGCGAAATTTCTAGTTTAGGAGAAAATTATGAAAAAAAGCTGGTTAAATCAGAGTTTCAGCAACTCATTGATGAAATTAAAGAATTCACCGGTGCCATTCAAGAAGTACACAGCTCTTATTTGAGCACGATAACCCAAGTTTATCGGAGTTACCGACAATTACAAGAAGAAGAAGAAAATCTACTCCGACAACACCAAGAACTACAACATAAGATCATGGAAGAAAGCCAAAACTTCCACGACAATTTATTAACGACGAATACGCAAGCTAGCGAAGACTTAAATCAATTATTTACCCAATCCACAGAACGATTACAGGAACTAGAAACGTTAATGGCGCGCACAACAGAAGAAATGAAACAGCTTGATCCACTTTTAGACAGTTTCTCTCAACTCAAAAGTAATAGTGATTTAGCAACAAATAATCTCGCAGAAATGGCACAAGCTTCGAGACGTACTGCTCAATATTTGAATGAGTCTCAGGTGCTAATGAGAGAGTTAGAAAAGTTATTAGAGTATATCACTACTGTGAAGAATACCTAGCCTTACTCATGGCTCAATCAGGTCTGCTGAAAAAGTTACTGGGCTGGTTGAAGAGATGGAACAGACTTCGGCTAAACGGTTCGTCTGAGTCTGCAGGTTGCAGCTTGACGACTCCTTAACTCACTTTTTTTGCTCAAAGGAGTGACTTTAGACTGTCTTACTTGTCGCTGATACGAGATGCCTTAAAAGCTAGAATAGCGAGCAAATGTAGGCACGTTTTGAAGCTGGGAGTAAAAGTGTTCGCTTATGATACTGTTAAAGAGGCAGACTTTTTCTGTCCCAAGTTTCTGTTGTGAATAATGGGTATTACAGAATATACTAGTAAGGCTGCAACCGCTTGGTTTTTGGTTTTTTTTCCTTACCTCGAAATTTATGTAGCAGTACCTAGTGCGATTGCCTTAGGACTTGACTATGTTTCTGCTATTTTTTGGTCTGTATTAGGTAATTTCACACCGATTCCCATTCTTATTTTTTTCTATCAAGAAATTAATAAAATTGTTTGGGTTAAGCGCCAGTTAGAAAAACTTAAAAAGCGTTCGTCTAAAAAAGTCCAACGTTCTATGGATCGTTATGGAGCTTGGTTTATTTTAATATTGACACCGATTTTTGGTTCTTGGATAATTGCAATCGTTATTCCAGTAACGGGGATGAATTCAGTGAAGCTAATGATTTCATCTTTTTTGAGCATAACCTTTTATGCGATTGTAATCGCAGTTTTAATTGCTTTTGGCATAAATTTTGTATAAATTAACAAGAGTTTTTAAATTATGCTGAGAGGGCAAAGATTGATGTTCAGTTTCATGTTGATGCTTCCACTATCGTCCCAAGTTATTTCATCAGAGTGTCATTACTACGACAGCAGGGATTAGATGGTCAAGCTACCCGATGCAAACTCCAGTTAAAGATAGTCTTCAAAGGTTTCTCGCAGTTGATTCACACTTAATTCTTGGGTCCAATAGGCAATTAAGGCATGACCAAAGGCAAAGGCATTTTTTTCTGGGGATTCGGAATGGTCTAATAATAACGACCACAGCGATCGCAGATCAAATTGTTGCAGACTGCTTTCGCTATTAAACAGATGAAAGAGTTCATACGCCATTTGTAGCTTACCAATGACCAGAGGCACTTCTTCCAGGGGAATTTGTTCGAGGAGGAGTTTACCTAAAGCGGGGGAACCAGTGGAGAAGGTCGAGATATACTCTAAAATGGGATTTTTCAGCAGTGCCGTGACCCCTTGAGTCGTAGTCATCTGTTTGGTGTAGCGATCAATAATTTTGGCAGCCGCAACACTGCGGGCTTCGCGATCGCGCAAAAATCGCCCCAAACGCAGTTGTTTGGCGGGTGCAATCCGATTCATCAATGCTAAAGACAGTTGCGCTGTATTCCAACTCTCCCGTTGGGTTTCTGCATCCCAAGTGACTAGAGGAAAGACATCCTGACAAAACGCTGCTAGTTGTTCCTTGCGGTACTCGGTTGCCTCGCGAATCCTTTTCTCTTTCGGTTGCGTTCCTTGTTCCCAGTCGTAGGGCGGATGCCATTCCCGCATCGGACGTAAGCGATCCACTTGCGTGACCACGGTGATGACCGGTAAATCATTAATTTCCGATTTCACATCGGATAAAAAGTCATAATCCATCGCTAAAGCGGGATCTAAGGCAGGGGTTACCAATAGCAACAGGTCAGCCGTCGTCGCATACTCTAACACTAACCCCCGCAATTCGCGACCACTGACTTGTTCGTAGCCTGGTGTATCCCAAAGCGTTAATTGGTCGCCAGTGATACTCTCCCAATCGTAACTTTCAATTTTGTCAGTACTGGGTAGCACATCCACCTTGGCTTGTTGCGACTGGAAGAGGGTGTTAATGACACTGCTTTTTCCCGCACCCGTCCGACCAATCAGAAGCAGATTCACCGGTTTTTGTTCCACTTCGGTTTGGGGTTGTGCTTGTTCGAGGATCTCTTGAATCGTTTGGGTTTGGCCTTGGGGAAAGTCTTGCTGGGAGGAGGGGGTTTCCGGGAGAGAAAGAGTTCCAGGTTGACCCCCATACAGCGCGATCGCGCGTTGGGCAAGTTGTCTCAGTGCCACTTGACGCAAGACTTGCGAGAGGTTGCCCAGTAATTCCTGATTGGCTTGTTGGGTATAGCCTTTTCCGAGTTGTCTGGCTGCTGCTGCAACCGGATTAATCACCCACTGTGCCCAACTCCAAACTTTCAGGGCGGTTTGCGCCGAAGGTTGCACCCGCTGATAGACTTCATAGGCGCGATAGGCTTGTCCTACGGTCACTTGATTTAACGCGGGAGAAAGTTTTTGCATCCACTGATCCACATCGTCTACTGTCCCGCGCATTAAGCCATAAACTTGCGGAATGTAAATATTGAGGAGAGGATACTTGACTTCTGGATTATAGATTTGCGCGATCGCGCTGACCACTTCCTGACATCGCTGCCAAAATAATTGCCAATCTTCCCAAATTGGTGGATCCCCTTGGGTATTGCTCAGGATCTTTTGTAAAGCAGTTTCCACTTGCTGATTAATGTCTTCATCAGCCGACGTGTCGATCCGGGTGGCTTCTAACTCTTGCGTGACTTGTTCAGTAAGGGTTTCGATATCTTCAAAAGCCGGTTTGGTCCATTTGGCTAGCAGCGATCGCCAGCCCAGAAAAAGCAACGCAATCATTCCCCAAATCCAACTAATGTCCCAAGCTTGAATTTGTAATCCTGCTGCCACTAAGAGAAAAAGGACTACTAAAACAAAGGGCATGACTAAAACAATCCATTGCCAAATTTTTAACTGTATCATCACTTTCATGCCAAGAAACTGGTCGCACGGCAACGACTCAATTGATTCCTTAAAAATATTACCATCACTCTTTTTTTGTTTCTTTTAAACTTAAATTTTAGGGTTAATATCACCTCTTAAATCTGTGGAATTAAGTTATGATGATTGCCAAAATCTCTTTGTTATTTTGTTGTCATTAATTTCAGTTCAACTCAATTATTGATCCTTCATTCCATAAGGGAATTTAATTAATCATCCTAGCGAAGTGGAAGGATAACAAAGTTACGCATCATCCTAATTAAATCAGCCTATTCTGCATTGGTTATGGAACAATTTGAACTGCAAGGGATTAATCACTTAGCCTTAGTGTGCCAAGATATGGCTCGTACTGTTGATTTTTATTGCAATACACTGGGGTTACGACTGATTAAAACCCTAGAAATACCAGAAGGGGGACAGCACTTCTTTTTCGATATTGGCAATGGCGACGCGATCGCTTTTTTCTGGTTTCCAGACGCGCCAGCGGCTTCACCTGGTATTGCTTCTGTTGATCCCAACGGGTTACAAACGGGTAATCTTCAAACCGCTCATGGTTCAATGCATCATGTTGCCTTTCAGGTTGCTCCCGAGAAGTTAGAAGACTATCGGACCAAACTGATCGCGAAAGGGGTTCAAACGACTCCCATTCTGCACCATGCCGATGTTCCGGAAGGCTACGTTCCAGAAGTGGATGAAACAACTTTTATGTCTTCCTTTTACTTTTTTGACCCCAATGGGATTTTATTAGAATTTGCGGCGAATGTACGGGAACTGGGCGATCCCAAGCGAGATTTGCAACATCCACCCGCAACCACAAAAAGTTAGCTAATCGCGGGGAAGCCCCGTCCTCACCTACGCTTCGGTCTGTGCGTAGCACGAGCATCGGGTAGTTCACAAGGTGAAAAATGTCATCATAGCAAACAATACCTTCAACAAGCGATCACCGATGACAGTAACCCGCGCTAACCCTTATCTAGAAGGCAATTATGCTCCCATTCGCCAAGAAATTACCGCTCAAAACCTCACGGTAATTGGCGAACTGCCAACCGCAATTTCAGGGATGTTTCTCCGCAATGGTCCCAACCCACAGTTTTCTCCCCCTGGCACTTATCATTGGTTTGATGGGGATGCCATGGTACATGGAGTTCGGCTTCATCAGGGCAAAGCCTCCTATCGCAATCGGTATGTTCGGACCCAAGGTTTTCAAACCGAACAAGAAGCCGGTCAAGCCCTCTGGAAAGGACTACTAGAACCGGCCCAGGATAACCCGGATGGGGCAGTAAAAAACGTGGCTAATACCGCTTTGGTTTGGCATGGGGGTCAACTGTTAGCCCTTTGGGAAGGAGGTGCCCCTCATGCGCTACGGACCCCGGAGTTAGAAACCATTGGTCTTTATACTTACAACGGAAAACTGGCTTCCCCTTTCACAGCGCATCCCAAAGTCGATCCAGTAACCGGAGAAATGATGTTTTATGGCTATTCCTTTGCCGAACCACCTTTTCTCAAGTACAGTTTAGCTGCTGCCACCGGAGAATTACTATGGACGATTCCCATTGATCTGCCAATGGGGGTGATGATGCATGATTTTGCGATTACAGAACACTATACAATCTTCATGGATTTGCCCCTTACCTTTAGTGTGGAACGAATGCAGCGGGGAGAACCCCCTTTAATGTTTGAGGCGGATCGACCGTCTCGCTTTGGAATTATGCCCCGTCATGGCGATAAAAATAGTATCCGCTGGTTTGAAGCGCCCGCTTGTTATGTCTTCCATACTCTCAATGCTTATGAAGATGGAGAGGAAGTGGTTTTAATTGCGTGTCGTATGAGTTCAACCAATGTTCTCGTTAGTGACAGTGCCTTCAAAGATCCTGAGGGTGATATTCCCCGGTTACAGCAGTGGCGGTTTAATCTGAGTACAGGAACCGTACAGGAAGAGAACTTAGAACCCACTCCTTCCGAATTTCCAGCGTTGAATGAGCGCTGGTTAGGCTATCCCACTCGCTACGGTTATACAGCACAAATGGCAAATGGTGAAACGCCTTTATTTGAGGGCGTTATTAAGCACGATTTTCACCAGAAAACCTCTCAATTTCATCCCTTTGGAGAAGGACGATATGGTGGCGACCCCTCTTTTGTGCCGCGTCCAGGGAGTACAGAAGAGGATGACGGTTGGTTACTGACTTTGATTCATGATCATCATGCCGACACCTCTGAGTTATTGGTCATTGACGCGCAAAACTTTACAGCAGACCCGGTAGCGCGAGTGATGATGCCCCAACGGGTTCCCTATGGGTTTCACAGTGTTTGGGTCGATGACAAGCAATTGCAGACGCAAAAGGTTTAGTTGATCCTTTACCCTCTTCCCATGCCAAAGGAGGAGGGTGTTTTTTTCCTCATCACCAAGAAATTAAAGGGCTTCCGATATTGCCTTAATCATCGCTAAGGTTAATCCTTCCTCTCCGGCTTCAATCACCTGAGTGGCACTGTAATAAAGCATGGCATTAAAGCCTTTGATATCGCCACTGTCTCGAAAATCAGTGCGCACAGCAATGACTGGAATTCCTTGACTGACGGCATAACCACATTCCCAACAGGTACCACTATCAGCATCCGCTCCATCTAAAATCGCAATCACTAGATTTGATGAACACAAGCCAGAGAGACAGGTTTCATAAATGGCTTTTCCCGTAATTCCAGCACATTCTTTTTGCGGTAAGAAAATGGTATAACCGTGTTGTTCTAATTCTGCTGCAAGATTCTGATTAAAGCTTTGTTCGGCTTGGGTAAATAAAGGGGCTGCCCAATAAATTTTTGGTGTTTCCATCGCATATCAGTTTTGGCGGTTAACTGCATCTTACAAAATCCAGAATCGTGATGTTAATCCCATCGAAGTTTCCTGGGTAATCCTGTCTTTCTTGAGAGGGAAAAGCTCTCAGTTCTCGGTAAGTTTGATCTATCATCTGGAAAGTGACTTTTGGAATGACGCAAGGAAAATGAACACTCTCACCCCCTGGTATAACCGTTTAAGCACTGCCATCCCTCGTTGGCTGGTTGTGCTATTAGTCTTTCCCTTAATTATTTTAGATGGGTGGTTGTTACTGCTCTTTATCGATTATTTTAACCAGTTAATTAGCAGTTTCGTTGCGGCGTCTGTCCTCGCGTTTTTATTGAATTATCCAGTGCAGGCTTTAGAAAAATTACAGATCAGGCGTGTTTATTCCGTGCTGCTGGTGTTCTTTATTGCAATTATAATTAGTGGCTTAGTTGCCCTTTTTAGCATTCCTTTTTTAATCGAACAGTTTGAAACGTTGCGCGATCGCGTTCCTAGTTGGGCAGAATCCGCTGAAGCGCAGCTCCAACAATTAGCGATGTTAGTCAAAATTGATCTCAGTGCATGGAGTGACGAAATCGCCGTAACACTTAAAGATCAATTGCAGTCAATCCTTATGGAATTGCCCAATTTTGCTCTGGGAACGATTAGTAACTTTCTGCAAGTCTTTTTTATCTTGGTTTTGACCGTTTTTTTAGCGATTTTTTATCAAGGGTTTCTGCACAGTACCATTGAAAGTTGGTTTCCTGAACAAGGACCGCAAGTGCTGCGATCGCTGCGACGCAATTTCAACAGTTATGTGGTCAATCAGTTCACCCTTGCGGTCTCTCTAACCGTCACGATGATTCCTACCTTTTGGTTACTGAATGTTCCCTTTTATCTCCTCTTCGCGATCGGAATTGGTGTCATGGGCTTAATTCCTTTCGGCGCTATTCTCAGTATTTTTGTGATTAGCTTAGTCCTCAGTCTAAAAAGCATCTGGCTGGGATTAAAAGTCTTAGCCGTTGCCCTAATTCTGGATCAAATTATTGAGAATACAGTGACTCCCCGTTTGTTAGGTACCCTCACTGGACTCAATCCCATTGTTATTTTATTTTCCTTAATGGTCGGTGCAAGAGTTGCTGGATATTTGGGCATTTTAACCGCCGTTCCCATTGCTGCCACCTTGAAAAGCACTTTAAGATTGCTTTCTCAAAAGAGTAATCTTCCCCCAACCATGAGCAGTAGCAATTTAGGAACAGAAACGACAACAATCTCCTAATCTGTGCTTTCTTCTCTGATTGCTCGTCGCCCTAACCAGTCTTCTCCTAACTGAATACTCACTGTAGAATCTAAAGCGCCTGTGCTTTCCACAAAGACTTCCCCGACCCCTAAGGCATTTGCAACGGCTTCTGCCGCTTCGATATTGCCATTTTGAGCAACAATGCGCGTTTGAGATAAGGGTTCCCCCCAATCAGACGCTACATAAACATTGCGGAATCCTTCTTCCTGTAAGACCTGATTAACTGACTGCACCGCCTGAGGACGATCCGTGCTGTCCTGAATGGCAATGCGAATATAAGGAGACACTTCTTCATCTTGACTCGGGGCAGTGTAACCGACATCGAAATTCCGAGCCATCATTTGATCGATTTGCCGATGATTGGGAAGCCAATAGCTAATCGTCCCATTGTGTCCTGCCACTTCGACATTGCCAAACCGACCCGGTAACATTAACATTTCAATATTTTTCTGCTCTCGTTGCGCTGCAAAGCCTGATAACGCTAAGATTTCTTCTACACTTAAGTTCGTATCCACATTGGATTGAATGACAGAAAAAATACTGGGAACTCTGGCTAGCGTTCCGGGATGCAATGCTTGATCAATCACTGCTCGAATCAAAAGTTGTTGACGTTGGACCCGTCCAATATCGCCATACTCGTCATGACGGAACAACATAAAATCAACAGCGGTTTCGCCATCGAGACGCTGTTTGCCTTTTTTGATATCAATGTAAAGATGTTGGCTATCATCACGATATTTCATATCCTTGGGCACATAGAACTCGACGCCGCCCAAAGCATCAATTAACTTTTCGACCCCTTGCACATTCACACGGACATAGCGGTCAATGGGAACATCCGCCAATAAATCACTAATGGCTTCTGCACTAAGAGCTGCACCCCCCCGTTGATTCGCTGTATTGATTTTGACCCGTCCGTAACCCGGTAAATTAACTGGTGTATCCCTAGGAACGGAAAGGATCGAAAGATCATCTGTATTCGGGTTAAACCGCATCAGTAACATCGTATCCGTTAACCCTTTAAAGGAATTCACTCGGGCATGATATCCCCCTACTTCTTGTGGCGATTGTCCTAAGTCAGAGCTTAAGACTTTGGTTCCTAAAACTAGGATGTTCACTGGTCGAGTTAACTTCGGCAATTGCAAAGGCGCCTGTGTGGAAATGGTTTGTTCCTCATTAAAGGCTGCCTCTTGCTCAGGGGTATTGGGGCTGACTTGTAACGGTTTGGATGATAAAGTTACTGCTAATAAAGCACCAGCGGTAGCTGAGAGCATCGCGACTCCTGATAATCCCAGTCCAATTAAAAACCAATTGGGGGACCGAAACTGCTTTTTTGTCGGAGTTGTGACTTTTTTCGCTCTTGCAGATGGTTGTGTTCTTTGGACTTGCACAGGCTTCCTCACACTCACTTTTTTGTAATGATATCTTGATTTATTTTAGAGGCTCATTTTAAGAAAAAAGATCAGATTGATTACAGTTTTGCGAAAAATTACGTAGAACGGGACCGAAAGAGTTGATCGGCTAAGGTACTCATTCCAGGAAGTTTTGGTGTTTTTCCTCGCCAAAGACGAAGGAGTAACACAAAGGAAGTTACAAAATAACCTGATGTGATTAATCCGTCGAGATAAAGTAATCGCACTGACCAAACGGTAGAAGGCGTAATCTGACTGCCAACACCAAGAAGACTATAAGCAATTAACCACGATAAAGCAAGGATGACCGATAAGCGACTGACTGCGCGTTCTCGATGGTTTTCTTTTTGTCGGGAGAGTGTCCATAGTGCAGGAATGATTCCGGCAATTGGGAGTAAATAAAGGCTTAAGCGGGCAGGAGAAGGTTCGTTTGGCATGGTTTGTCTGGATCAACGGTTATAGCAGGCGCCGGAATCAAATCCCGGCGTAAGCTGTGACTAAGCTAAAGCAAGTTTACCCAGTATCAGTATTTTCTCTTTCTGGAGATAGAAAAAATTGATTCTTTCTCTCAATATTCGTTACAAAGGAATTAGAGGCAAAGTTTCGCTACATCATCTTTCTTTATTTGTTGCTCATTTAATTCCTAGGCTATTATGACGAAATCTAACACGTTAAGAATCGTTTCCCTGTTACCGAGTGCAACAGAAACCGTTGCTGCTTTAGGTCTAACCGATTGTTTAGTGGGACGTTCTCACGAATGCGATTATCCTCCTGAAGTACACGCTTTACCCGTTTGTACACAGGCCCGTTTAAACCCTGGAAAGAATAGTGTTGGGATTGATCAAGATGTTCAAGAATTGATGCAATCGGCACTGAGTATTTATGAAATTAAGGTTGATGTTCTCGAAGAATTACAACCAACCCATATTATTACGCAAGATCAGTGTGATGCTTGTGCGGTCAGTATGGCACAAGTGCAGCAAGCAGTCTCCCAGATGGTATCAACTCAACCGGAAGTGATTTCTCTGCAGGGGAATGTTTTGACCGAGGTCTGGGCTGATATGAAACGTGTGGCAGACCGTCTCGGTGTTGACTCTCAAGCGGCTTTACAAAATCTCCAAAATCGGGTTGATGCCTGTACCCGAATTACTGACGAAATTCCAGAGGCAGAGCGCCCGAAAGTGGTGACACTGGAATGGATCGAGCCGCTGATGTCGGGGGGAAATTGGTTACCGGAATTGGTCAACATGGCAGGCGGAACGCCGGTGTTGGATGAGACGGGAACGCGATCGCGCTATCTTGACTGGCAACAGATATTAGATATTGATCCAGATGTAATTGTCATTCTGCCTTGTGGCTTTAACTTAGAACGCACGCGCCTCGAAGCGCAAGTCTTAGCCCAACATTCAGGTTGGTCACAACTAACAGCCGTAGAAAACAACTGCGTGTATATTGCCGATGGCAATGCTTATTTTAATCGTCCCGGTCCACGTCTGGTCGATTCTTTAGAAATGCTGGCCGAAATGTTACATCCCCAACACTTTTCCTATGATTACCAAGGGAAAGGTTGGGAAGTGTTGAAAATAACAGTAAATGTTTAATGTTTCCCGTGGGTTGGACAAGGGGGTGCCGAAATTGAGCGATCTAACCAACCCACTGCTTGTTTAAGGTGAGCAAGGGCTTCTTCGGTTTGAGAAGATTGGAGATACACTAAAGCAGCTGTGATGTGTTGGTTAGCTTGCGCCTTACGGTTAGCTTTGAGACGATGCCAATCATTAGGCGCGATCGCGCACTTGTCAGCAAGCAGTTGCGCCAGTTCCAAGGTGTTTTTTTCTGAGAGATCGTCGCTGGTGGCAGACGGACTAAGTTGTGACATAAGTTTAGTTTTCCCTTCCAGGAGTACAATGACTAACGAGCCAATACGATCTATTGTAAAATGCCTGCTGCTAATTCTCAGCCCCCACCAGATGACCAACAATGGGAAACCCAACTCCAACAAGTCGAAGCCGATCTCGTTGATTTGAGACGACGATATAGTCAATTGCAGCGCGATCGCGCTCAAAAAGAAGAGTTAGAAACAAAACTCAAACGCCTGCAATCGGAAATCGAAGGGTTGCAGTATAATCTTGAAAGCCGTCTCGTCACTTGGAAAGATTTAGTTGAACCCTTTTGGTTAGCTGTCCGGTTCGGAGGCTTAGGAATTATTATTGGCTGGCTTTTAAAGTCATACAGTGGTTAGTACACGATTCCTCTCCCTCGTACTAATAAAAAAGGTGGCTAACCCAAAACTGAAAGAACTAGGAATGACGAGACATTACCGTGCGGATCAAAAATTTTTCCGCTTCAATCCAAACAAACATTAGGGTACTAAAGCCCAAGCAGATGATCAACTCAATCGCGCTAAGAGGATGCAAGCCAAAAAAGCTTCGCAAAGCAGGCACATAAATCAGTAGCAGTTGCAGGACAGTCGTGAGGAGTACCGATCCTAAAACATAGGGATTAGAAACCGGATTCAGTTCCCACGTTAATTGCGTGTCAGACCGTACGGCTAAGGCATGACCCATCTGAGCCAGACAAAGGGTCGTAAAGACCATGGTTTTCCAGGTTTCAGGATTACGAGGATAGTCCGCCCCATGGGTATAGGAGTATGCCCAAACCATAAGCGCAATAGTTAGAATAGCAAGCACTAAGCCAACACGAATCATATACGACCCCATACCGCGGGCAAAAATACTTTCTCGGGGATTGTAGGGCGGACGCTGCATGACATTCGGTTCAGCGGGTTCCATGGCTAAGGCGAGGGCTGGGAGTCCATCAGTAACCAGGTTCATCCAGAGTATTTGTAAAGGGGTCAGGGGAACGCCACCGAGTCCGATTAAGGGCGAGGCAGCGATGGTCAAAACTTCGCCAATATTACTACCGAGGATGTATTTAATAAAGCGCCGAATATTATCATAAACCACCCGTCCTTCTTCGGTCGCAGCAACAATCGTGGCAAAATTATCATCGAGCAAGACCATGTCGCTGGCTTCTTTACTGACATCAGTGCCAGTAATGCCCATGGCAATGCCAATATCGGCTTGTTTCAGGGCGGGAGCATCATTTACCCCATCTCCGGTCATGGCAACAAATTCACCGCGTCGTTGCAAGGCTTGCACAATCCGTAATTTGTGTTCTGGGGCAACTCGGGCATAAACACTCACTTGCAGAACTTTTTCCTCCAGGTCTTCTACACTAAGGTGTTCTAATTCTTTCCCGGTGAGATAGCTTTCTTCGGTTGTGCTAATGCCTAAATCTTGCGCGATCGCGCGAGCAGTGAGGGGATGATCGCCAGTAATCATCACGGGACGGATTCCCGCTTGCCGACATTGAGCAACGGCTGTCCGCACTTCTGGACGAGGGGCATCGAGCATTCCGACCAGTCCTAACCAGGTTAAGTCTTGCTCTGCTTCATTGAGCTTTTCTTCTTCAGGCTGTTGGGACAATTGACGCATGGCGACCCCTAAAACTCGTAATCCCCGTTGTGCCATTTCATTATTTTGTTCCAGAACGCGATCGCGCTGATCTGAAGTCATTGAGCAGGTCGATCCTCCTTGTTGGATGTGGGTACATTGCTCTAGCACTAGCTCTGGCGATCCTTTCGTAAATAGGAAGTAAGATGAATCGGAAGAACCACAGAGGACACTCATCCGTTTCCGTTCGGAGGAGAAGGGGATTTCAGCAAGGCGAGGATAGGTTTCAGTGAGTGTGGTTTTATAAAAACTGCCTTTTGCTGCTAGGGTGAGCAGCGCCCCCTCAGTGGGATCGCCTAAAATCGTCCATAAACTCCCCTCCTGCTGAAGCGTGGCATCGTTGCAAAGGGCGCTCGCTTGGAGTAAATTCATGAGATCTGGGTAGGTATAGGGGATAATCGGCTGCTCGCTCAGGTAAAATTCACCGAGGGGACGATAGCCTTCTCCGGTAACCTGAAAAGAGTGTTCCCCAGTATGAATTTCTTGCACCACCATCTTATTTTGGGTCAGGGTACCTGTTTTATCGGAACAAATGGTAGTAACCGAACCCAGTGTCTCCACAGCAGGCAGTTTGCGAATCAGTGCTTGACGACGGACCATGCGCTGCGTGCCTAAGGCGAGAGTCACTGTAATGACGGCGGGTAAACCTTCCGGTACCACGGCTACTGCCATACTCAGCGACACTTCTAATAATTCATCAAATAAGCTGAGATTCCCTGTGCGTAATAATCCTCCTAAGACCACGAAAGCAACGAGAATTAAAGCCCCTGATACGAGTACATTTCCCAGTTGTGCCATGCGCTGTTGGAGGGGAGTGGGTTCAGTCTCAACGGTTTGCAGTAATTGAGCAATCCGTCCCAGTTCCGTTTGCATCCCTGTATTCGTTACCAAGACAGTCGCGCGTCCTTGTAGCACTTCCGTTCCCTGGAAAACTTGGTTTACGCGATCCCCTAAAACGGTATCCGCAGCTAAGAGAATGCCCGCTCGTTTGCTGACCCCCACTGCTTCTCCGGTGAGTGCTGATTCTCGCACTTGTAGGTTAGAGGCATTCAGTAACAGCCCATCTGCTGCCACTTGTCCTCCGGCTTCCAGTAGCATTAAGTCCCCAGGGACTAACTCCTTTGCTGATACTTCCTGTTCTCGTCCGTCGCGAATGGTGCGAATCCGAGGCGATGACATCCGCTTCAGGGCAGCGAGGGCTTTTTCGGCGCGACTTTCTTGGAGATACCCGAGAAGCCCATTGAGGAGAACAATCGCAAAAATCGCGATCGCGTCTTTAGGAAACGAACGATCCATGATGTCTAAGCCAGCAGACACCAAGGCGACTACAATCAGCATAATCAGCATGATGTTCTTGAACTGGTCAAGAATAATTTCCCAGGTGCGCCGTCCGGCGGTTTCCTTTAATTCGTTGGGACCAACGGTTTGTAAGCGATCTGAAACTTGCTCGTTGCTTAACCCGGTTGCGCGATCGCTTTTGAGATAGCTGATTGCATCTTCTGGCAAAAGAGTATGCCAGTGAGCAGTTGCCGATAAATCAGTCGAGAGTGAAGGGAACGACATTGTTGAAACTCCGAAATGAATGAAGTTATACACTTAATCATAGAGCCATATTTAATAAATTGACACTATTTTTTAGTGCCAATCTAAAATCTTGATGAATAGTAACCCGTTTCTACCTTCCAACCTAATTAGCCGTGAGAGTGAATTCCACCAGATTTGTGAACTGCTTTTACAAGACAAGGATTTTGTGTTGGTAGGGATTCCGGGGATGGGGCGTCGCACGATCTTACGGGAAGCCACCCGTGCAACTAAAGCCAGACTTTTAGAGATTGATTGTCTCCGTAGCACTAATGCGAAACAGTTTTTAAGGCTCGTTGCCAACAGCATCACAGACTGTTTTTCTAGCCCAGAAGAAATTCAATTGTTACAACAGTGGGTACTGCCACATCCGATAACGATTGAATCTTCTCCCAGTCAGGGCGTGCAGATGGTTTGGCATCTCCCTACTGGTCAAGAATGGCAACTCTTTACAGCCTTGTTAACCTTGCCTCAATTTCTGTCAGAGGAACTTGATTGTCGGGTGGTAATGATGTTTCAAAATTTTCCCCATCTTCGGTCTTGGGATCGGCAAGGGAAATGGGAAACTTATTTAAGGCAAGTTGTTCAAGAGCATACTCGGGTCAGTTATGTTCTAGTCACTACAGTTGTCGAACCTTGGGTTAACGAAAGTAATTTGACAGTCATTCAGCTTTTTCCGTTGGAAAATGGGGTCATCAAAGCCTGGTTAGTGAAAACCATGGCCCGACAAGGACTACAATTTAACAGCGAAGATCAGGCAATTGAGCTATTTCTGAGTTACGTGCAAGGGCATTTTGGTGATGCAATAACGCTGGCTCAACGCATTTGGCTGGATCACAAAGCCAATGGTTATGCAGATGCCACCATTTCTGCCCATCATGTTTATCGGAGTTTGTTGGCACTGGTAGCGGATATGTCAGTTACCTTCGAGACATTGCTAACCTTACTTCCTTCTAACCAAGTCCGAATTTTGGAAAGCCTTGCCCTCGATCCCACCGACCGTCCTCAATCTCGACACTACATTAAAAAGCATCAACTGTCGCGTGGGGGAGGCTTACAGGGAGCATTAAATAGTCTGGAACAAAAAGGACTAATCTATGGGGCAAACTATTCCTATCGCATTGCCTTACCCTTTTTCGCCTTCTGGTTAAAATTACGCTTACTTTGAAATCTTTGATGATGCTTCATTTTCCTAGAAGGAATTTCATATTAAATCTCAATCTTCAAGGCATCTGCTAGAAATTCAATAAGTTGTTTTAGATCGTGCACTACTTCTTTAGTTTGGTCACTAACCCATTTATTATCATTAATACTTGCTGTGTTGGTTTTTCCGGGCTTTAAAACACTAACAACCGTAGCAATTAAGGCTTTTTCATAATCAAACGGCTTCCATTTCATTTCCTTGCGTTCATCTTCTGTAAAAGTCTCTAAATAAGCCTTGCCCCTACTAATAAATTCTGAATAGGCGACTTCTCCACATTGACATAATAATTGGTCTAATGTTCCTTGTGAAGAATTATTGGGTAACACATAAATTCCTGTATAAGTCTGATCCCTCTTCTTGATCTCGCCTGCTTGCTCTGGAAAATTGGGAAAATATTGTCGAAAGCAATCAACATAAGGTTTAATCACTTCGTTAATTCCTTGCTTGTCCGCATCTGCAATTATGACAAAGCTAGATAAGTCTGTTTGATAAGTACGTTCATTACTAAGAATTGCATCTACTTTAGTCTTTAAATTGCTACCTTCACCGCCATAAATTGCTACAGATAAATTTCTGTTGTAGAGAATAGAAGGCATAGGAAGGCGTTTGTATAATTCTCCTTTCTTAGTAGGATAAGACGGAACTAATTTACTCCAAAAAGGGTCAAGGTTCTCACGTAATCCTCGTTGCTGCTCTCGGAAATCATGAAGTCCCAATAGTTTCAGTACTTTTCCAATAAATGCTTGATCATGATTCCCCTCAACACCAATAAAAGCATATTCTACCATCGTACTTCTTGACCTAATTCTTCCCTTAAAATATGTAATTTTTCTGCATTAAAATGTCTGGCTATGTGATTTCCATTATTTACTTCTAGACGATATAAAACTAAATCATCAAAAAAACGTCGATCATTACAGTTTTGTGCTCGTTCAGTACTACTTAAAATTGCATCTACTGCTTCTAAACTATGAGTAGTTGCAAATAATTGCACTTCCATGTCTTGACAAGATTTAATCAACCAAGTGAAGGAGGGATCTAAGACTTCCGTATGAATAGAACTTTCGATTTCATCAATGAGTAAAACTCCTCCCTTTGCTTGAACTAAAGTTGATGCGATATACAATAAACGCCTTATGCCGTCACCAAATGCACTTAAAGGAGCAATACCAATATCTTTATGATCAATATACAATCTTTCTTTACGATCGCGCGATGTTGATAAAATTTCTAAACCCACAATCCCTTGATCTAGGTTACGTAGTAAATCAATTATTTCTGACTTAAATTGTTGTTCTATTGCATTAGAAAGTGACTCAACTTGTAGTTGTTCAGCACGATGTGAAAAAGGAAGAATGAGTTCTACTGGAAGAGCTAAATCTGAACGATTTTTTCGGAAAACATGACGACGTTCACTTTCCCATAACTGAATACTCTCTTTTTGATCTAAAAGTTGGGAAGGTTTGTTGAATAATTCTCCTTGATCAATTTCTGTTTTTGCGATTAGGGAAAAATTAGCTCCTCTTTCTATATAATCACCACTAATAATCTCATCGCCAATATCTTCTTCGCTTTCTAGATTATTTTGCTCTTGCTGATCAAGGGTACCCTCGATTTCTTCATAAATTGCCCGTGATTCTCTGAGAGAAAAGTGTCCCTCTCCTGAGGTTATGATCTCTCCTGTATAAAGATCACCAGCGCGCTCTTGTCCAGACTGGGGAAATAACCAACGTAAAGCATCTAACTGAGGCTTGCGAGACAATTTAATCTCCCGACTCCAAGCGGTATTTAACCATGCTTTTGGATCAAGCGGACGACAATAAGTTGCAATGGCTTCTAGAACACTTGTTTTTCCAGAATTATTCGCTCCTACCAGCAAATTAATAGTTCCAAGATCGCGCAATTCTAAGTTCTTTAAACCTCGAAACTGATGAATGGTTAAGTGTTCTAGATTTTTTACCATTATTCCATCTCCGGATCGTAGGTGGAAGCAACATAGAGTTCTTTCAGTTGCTTTTCATCTACTGCGCCAGGGGCTTCAGTTAACAAGCAACTGGCTTGCTGGGTCTTCGGAAACGCAATCACATCGCGAATGGATTCTTCGCCGGCGAGTAGCATAACCAAGCGATCTAAACCGTAAGCAATCCCGCCGTGGGGTGGGGTTCCATAATCGAAGGCTTCGAGAAGGAAACCAAATTTTTCATCTGCTGCTTCTGGGGATAAGCCAATGGCTTCAAATACCTTTTCTTGAATCTCCCGTTGATAAATGCGGAGACTCCCCCCGCCAATTTCAACGCCGTTATAGACTAAATCATAGGCTTGCGCCCGTGCGGTTTTGATATCGTTTAAGTCATCAGGATGGGGGGCGGTAAAGGGGTGATGCAGGGCTTCTAAACGTTTCTCATCAGGGTTCCATTCAAATATTGGGAACTCGGTAACCCACAGCAGGTTAATGGCATTTTCATCAATTAAACCGAGTTCTTCGCCTAAGGCTTGACGCACGCGATCTAACGATTTATTTACGGTGACGGTATCTCCTGCGCCAAAGAGTAAGAGATGTCCCGGTTGGGCACCGGTTCGTTGCAATAATTCCTGTTTTTGTTCCTCACTGAGATTGTCTTTAATGGCACCAATGGTATCAATTTCCATTCCTTCCCGCACCCGCACATAAGCCAAGCCTTTCGCGCCAGCAGTTGCTGCTTCTTTGAACAAGTCACCACCGGGTTTGATACGGACATTGGAAATTTGATCGTTCCCGCCGGGAATGGGTAAAACTTTCACTAAACCGCCACTTTTTACGGCACCGGAAAAGACTTTGAAGCCAGAATCTTGGACAATATCGGAGACATCGACCAATTCTAAGCCAAAGCGGGTATCAGGGCGATCGCTGCCATAACGACTCATGGCTTCATTGTAGGTTAAACGCGGGAACGGACGCGGCAGATCAATTCCTTTGACGGTTTTGAAGATGTGACAAATCAACCGTTCATTAAGGTCAAGGATTTCGTCTTCGGAGAGGAAACTCATTTCCATGTCTAGCTGCGTAAACTCCGGTTGCCGATCCGCCCGTAAATCTTCATCCCGGAAACAGCGGGCGATTTGATAGTAACGATCAAAGCCAGACACCATCAGCAATTGCTTAAATAGTTGCGGCGACTGAGGAAGGGCAAACCATTGTCCGGGGTTGACGCGGGAGGGAACCAGATAGTCTCTGGCGCCTTCGGGAGTGGAACGAGTGAGGATAGGCGTTTCCACTTCGGCAAAGTCTTCTTCATCTTCGAGGAAGCGACGAATGGCTTTGACCACTTGGTGACGGAGATGAAGATTTTGATTGAGTCTCTCTCGCCGTAAATCCAGATAGCGGTATTTTAAGCGAATGTTCTCCCGCACAGTATCCGCTTCATCACTGGCAATTTGAAACGGCAGCTGTTTCCGTACCGCATTCAAGACTTGAATTGCATCGGCATAGACTTCCACTTCTCCCGTGGGTAAGTTAGGATTGAGAGACGCTTCTGGACGTTGACTCACCCGCCCAATTACTTTTACCACATACTCATTACGGATCTTTTCGGCTTGGGGATAGGAGTCGGGAGTACGTTCGGGATCGCTAACCACTTGAATAATCCCAGCGCGATCGCGCACATCCAGAAAAATCACACCGCCATGATCGCGACGGCGATCCACCCAACCATATAAGGTTACGGTTTCACCAATTTGTTTTGCTTTTAAGTCTCCGCAATAGTAGGTCCGCATTTTTGTTAATTGTTCTTGGTTAATTATTAATTGTTAATTATTGCTTTACTCTTCTGGCAAATCCGAAAGCTTAGTAAAGGCTTCTAACATGACTTCTTGACGCGCTAAAACTTGATTAATTTGATGAGAGAGTTGGTGATACTCTTTTCTCATTTCGCTTTTAAATTGATTCAAGTCATTTCTAAGATGATCCATATCTTCACTTAGACGATCAAATCCTTCCGAAATATGACCGCCGGGTTCAATATCAACTTTCAAGGTCTTTACTTCTTCATAAAGCCTTTGCATTTCTCGTTTCAGTTCATTAATTTTTCGATTGGCATCTGTCATTTGATTCGTTATTAGTCATTAGTCACTGGTCACCCTTCGACAGGCTCAGGGTAAGCTGGTTACTGGTCACTGCCCATTGTCCACCAAGTTTCATTTTGGATCAATGTATGAACTTGCCATTCTGGGCGTGAGTGTGGATAGTCAGCACGATAATGTCCGCCCCGACTTTCTTGGCGAAACAAAGCACTTTTCAATACCAAATACGCTACATCCAATAGATTAAACGTTTCTCCAGCACAACGCAATTGCTGTTCTGCTTCTGGATCGCTGAATTGGATCGCAGCCGCAACGGTTTCTCCCTGTAAAAACTTAGCAATCGTTAAAGTTGCGACTTCTTGCCGCCAGGCTTCTACTTGCGCTAAGCCGTGGGCTAATTCCGTTTCCGTGCGAGAGATTCCTGCAGTATCCCACACTAAAACCCGTAACTGTTCTCGTAATTCCTGAAGATACTTCACTTCTTCTGTCCAATTGGTTTCTCCCCAGGTGAGGGGTTCTGGCATGGTCACGTCTGCTAAGGGTGCCACGGTCATTGCTTTAAATTGTTGTCCAAAGACCAAGCACTCTAGAAGAGAATTACTCGCTAAGCGGTTTGCCCCATGAACTCCTGTATTGGTTGTTTCTCCCACTGCATACAAGCCCGGAATAGAAGTGGCACTATTGACATCAACCGCGACCCCGCCCATCCAATAATGGGCTGCGGGTGCAACGGGAATTGGCTGTGAGAAAATATCGATGCCATGTGACTGACACACTTTAATAATATTCGGAAAGCGATACTCAATGCGTTCTCGCGGAATTGGGCGTAAATCTAAATATACGGTTGCATGAGCCGGATCAGCAGCGGTTTTGTGGAGATGATTGTAAATCGCGCGACTCACCACGTCACGGGGGGCTAATTCGCCATCAGGATGATAGTCAAAGGAAAAGCGATAGCCGGTTTCATCCACTAAATGAGCGCCTTCTCCTCGTACTGCTTCGGTAATTAAAAAATGGGGTGCGCCGGGTTTGGTTAAGGCGGTGGGATGAAATTGGAAAAATTCCACATCTCTTAAAATACCCCCGACACGCCAGGCTAAAGCAACCCCATCGCCGGTACTCACCATAGGATTGGTAGTTTGAGCAAAGACTTGCCCGCCACCGCCGGTTGCTAAGATCACTGCTGGGGCTTTTACCCATTGAATTTGATTGTCATGGAGAAGACGGACCCCTTCACAATGTTGCGTTTGCGGATTGATATCTAACTGCAAGACAAAGGCTTGGGGAATAACGGTAATATTCTCACGGGCTAAAACTTGTTCGGTAAGGGTATTGACGATCGCGCGTCCGGTGGTATCTGCGGCATGAAGCACCCGTGGATAAGAATGGGCAGCTTCTAAGGTCATTGCCAATTCTTCCCCTTTGCGGTCAAACTGCACCCCTAACTCAACGAGGGTTTCAATACTAGAAGCAGCATTTTCCACGAGAAACTTTACTGCTTCCGGAATACAGAGTCCAACCCCGGCTTTGAGCGTATCCTGATAGTGATTTTCCGTTGAATCGCCCGGCGCGATCGCTGCTGCGACTCCACCTTGTGCCCAATCGCTGGCCCCAATTTTTAGTTCATCCTTGCTGACAATGGCAACTCGGAGGTGTTGGGGAAGACATAAAGCGGTATAAAGTCCGGCGGCACCTGCACCAACGATAATAATATCAAACTGCATGATTGTGGGAATTGCCCTTAAGTGTCAGCTAAAACAAACAGTATAGCTAATTTCAAAGCTCATCACCTGAGTGTTACTCAAATCAATGTATTCAATGCTTGTTGGGCTTAAATGGCAAAATGGGAATCAATCAAGGCGCAATCACTACACTTGCTGTTGTCTTTCGCGATCAGCTTCTACCTAACTAACGATTAATCCCATCGGCATCAGCCAAAACATTCCTTGTTTTCCCCTAGTCTAACCTTGATTGAGGATGAAACTAGGAGGAAGCATCGCTTAAGATCAATAAGTAATCAGATTCTTTATTAGCTAGCCATCATGTTAACTTCAACTGATTTTAGAGGCTTATTTAACCAATGCTTTTTTAATAATTTTTTCCCATTGCCTGCAAGTAGCCCAATGATTATTGGGTTAAAGACCCCCAATTTTGAACTTCCTGATCTGACCAACGATCAGCAAATCAAATTAAACGACTATCGCGATCAAAAACCAGTGATCCTCGCTTTTACTCGCATTTTTACCGAAAAACAATATTGTCCCCTTTGTTATCCTCATATTGTTGAATTAAACCAGCGTTATGAAGAATTTACAGCGCAGGGAATTGAGCTTTTAATGTTGACCAGCACGGATGTTGCCCAAACCAAACAAGTTGTGCGAGACTTAGGAATTAAATTTCCGTTACTGAGTAATCCCACTTGTAGTGTCTTCCGTAAATATGGTGTGGGTCAAGCCTTAGGGGCGCCCTTACCTGCTCAATTTGTCTTAGATCAAGAAGGCACTTTGCTCTATAAACATCTTTTTTCTTTCCTATCTTCAAATGCCAGTGTCGATGAGCTATTATCAGTTTTTTCTACTTTAGAACAGCAACCTGTTACAGCTCAAAGTTGATTGAAAAAATTAGCAAAAAAAATGAACTACGTACTCACTGGGGTTGTTTGTGAAAAGAGCATCGCACTCCCAGCAATTCCCTAATGGTAACCATTATTCTGACGAGTCGGGCTAACTGATTCAGGATCTACTTTCAGTTTTTTAATCAAGGCTTGGGCTTGTTCATAAGTATTAAAATCACCTTGGTCTCTGGAAAGTTTGGCTCCTTTTTCAAAGTCCGCGATCGCGCGTTCAATTTCTCCTAATTCTACCTTCACATAACCCCGATTAAAATATAACAATGCATAATCAGGATCAATTTCCATTGCTCGATTATAATCGGCAAGCGCTTGCTGATAATTTTCTAGACGATAATGCATGGTTCCCCGAAAATTATATGCATCCACATTATCGGGATCAAGTTCAACTACCTGGTTAAAATCATCGAGTGCTTTGTCGTATTCTTCTAAATGATTGTAAGCTAAGCCTCTCTGTAAATAAGGGTTAGGATCATCAGGATTATTCTGAATTGCTTCATTAATAATTTTCATTACTTCTGGATTGACATGAGCAATTAAAACATCTTGCTGGCGATGAAATGTTTCCTTGTCTCCAAAAGCAAAACTAGGTGAAGCAGAACCTAGAATGACGCCTAATCCCAATAAAAAAATTCTCAACATTATGAAATCGTTGCCTCCTTTTTTTGCAAGGTTACCTTAAATCCATCCCAAGAATGTGATGCAGGAACCGGATATTAATTCTGTATCTTGCATTATAATTGGGAATTAATTCCAACTAATAATTATGGACTAAATGAACTGCAAATAGTTTCATTTCCAGGAGGGAATGTTCACCCACTCCTCCCAACCAGAGTGAAGGTGAGGATAGGCTTTTACCGTGGCTTTCTGTAATTTAAGTTTTCTTTCAAAGTGCGATGAATGGTCTATTGCTGAAACAGATGGCGTTATCTTCAACTTAGTCTTAATATTTGTTTTAGGAGCAGTCTCTCAATTTATAGGAATCGCCGTAAAACCAACGTGCTTTAGCCGTTGGATCTAAGGCCCGGAGCAAAGCGTGAGGATGAGTCGAAGACGAACAAACTTTTAACGTGCTAAGATAAGTTTAGTCACCTACTAGAGCATAAATGTTGGTTTTAGAGTACAAAATTAGAGCCAAGCAAAAGCAGTTGTCTGCCATAGATGAGGCGATCCGTACCATGCAATTTGTGCGGAACAAGTGCCTTCGCTATTGGG
>JAAANX010000073.1 GCA_009909085.1 Cyanobacteria bacterium GSL.Bin1
TTTTTCTTTGGGCAACTGGCTCAGTTCTTCCGCCTTGGGGAACGAGTGCTCTTGGCTCATCATCATGGCTTCAGCTTAACCCTTTTTTGACTCCTGTCAACCCTTATCCCTGAATCCTTACGACATGAGGACTATTGTCTAAATCTACATCGTTTAAGTAGAAAAAGAACTTAATAAAATAATAGTCTTCTAAATCATAATGAAAACGAAAAAATCCTCTCTGGGGCTCTGGTATTAGCTTTTCAGGAGTCACGAAATTCCACCGAATCTGGCTACCTATTAGGATAGGTTTTGTCCCTAAATAACTTGCAGCAATTTTCAAAAGCTTAGGATCGTTTTCTATCTTTTGAACGGCTGGACAGAGGTCACCTGGACTGTAATGATGACCACTCACAAATACTTGTCCAGCCTTTAGTTCTTCTTGTTCCTTGTTAATTAATGAGAAAGTATATTTTAGATTGCCATTAGCAATATAGCGTGCAGATTTAGTAAATTCCAATATTTCTTCTAACAAATCTTTAGGTAAATGAATTCCAGAGTATAGCCCTTTATTTTTCAGTTGTAGAATAACTTCAGCAACATTTAAGTTCTCAAAAACAGATTGTTCCTCTAGCAAAAGCAGTTGATTAGGTTGATTAGAATTTTGCTGGATTAATCCGACAAATGAACGAATGAAATGAATCCTTCCCAGGCAGAACATAATAAACCATTTCGGCTTGCTCAATGAACCTATCAAGGGGAGGAGTCTCCGCTTTGCCTTATGAAATAATAATAATAATTCAGTCATTATTTAAGTTTTACTCCTTATTAAGCAGGTGCGCAGAATTAATTACCTATTTTGATGAGCCAAGCCTCTTGTGATACAAGGGTTGTGATTTAACTCTATGTGTAAATAATTTTGCAGTGGATCTCGTTGTGGGTTATCCCGGACTAAAGAGCGATATTAAATTATTCCAAGAGTATAAGAATGTTTTCTCAAAAGAACAAACATTCAGTGGAGATTCTGAGGTTTCTGGTAGGAGCTCATAATCTCTGGCTAATCGTCTACATCCCATTAACCAACCAAAAGTACGCTCCACGACCCATCGCTTGGGAAGAACAACAAAACCTTTGTGTTGCTCGTGACGTCGTACCACCTCCACAATCCAACAACACCGATCCATTACCCATCTCATGAAAGGGGAACCATCAAATCCACTATCACCCCAAATCGTATGTAACCGCCACACTTGCTGTCAAGCGAGCTTTTACTCGTTGCAAGAGTTGTTTCCCTCCCGCTCACTCAGGTTCCTGAGCTGCTGTGACAAAAGCAACCAACACCAAACCTAAGGTGTCTACTGCCAAAAACCGTTTTCGTCCTTTAATTTGTTTTCCGGCATCATAGCCAACCTGGTGATGAACCATTGCTGCGGTTTTCACACTTTACCTCTAAGCGACGCTCATTGATCTGATCGGCAGACCAAGTTGCTTCAGTTCTAAAATGGTGTAATTTGCGATATGTGACTTCTACCGCATCTCTCGCCATTTGAGATACATTTTTCCGCTCACTTTCTCCCAATAATCCCCTAAATAATGTCTAAACTCCCTTTTTTGTGCTTTTGTTCTCAGTAAATCATCAAACTTTTTACACCATCTATCAAAACAAAGAGGCATGGCTGCGGGAGTAGTTTCTTTCATGAATAGCGATCGCCGATGATAAGAACGTGAAACTTAACTATCAAAAGCAGTATATCTTATTTTGCTTTTACCAATTGTTTAAGTCCCGTTAGGTCAACCAAATGGACGCCTTTGAGGGAATAGAGCTTGCGTTTGGCTTCGCGATGTGGCGAAGCCAACGCCCTTCAGGCATCGCGCCGCTCGTTAGTACTCCCTGGTGACAACACTTCAATAACTAATTCAGGAGCACCGGTTAAATGTCCTTCTTCGTCAACCAGGGTGGCTAAACGTTCTTTGCTAATCCAGATAACATCGGGAAACGAATTGAGTCGAGCTTTATCAGTTTGTAACTCTAACCCTAACACTTCTAAAAAGATCGTCAGCCCGGTTTCCGTTTTTTGTTGAGGCGAGATTGGGAAGTAATTTCCTTCTACTAAGCGTAATCCTTGTAGAGAGGGGGTTAAATAATCCGAGCTTGGATCGTACTGAAAATATTCTGTTACGCCCAAATAAGCATAGAGACCTTTTTTAATTCCTTGGTCTTCGCTAATAGTTGTTTTGGAAGTGATCTCAAGGATAAAGTCAGGAACCTTACAATTTTCTTCCCACAGTTTATAAGAAACCTGCTTTTTATTTTCTACACCGAAAATTAAAAAGATATCAAGAGAAATGACGGATTTTGGGTTTCTCTGTTCATAATAGACCTCTTGCATAAACACGGGATTACGTGATTTCAAAGATTACTATAAAATCTCCAAATTTCATCTTCTCAAAGTCATTAAGGGATTCATGAAAGTGATTCGTGCAAGAGGTGTAATAAATCAACAAATTGCCAGAAACATAAACGTCTTGACGATCTTGAAAATAAATGCTTAATGCTTCAACCCCATAAATTAAGTATTTTCGTGCGAGATCGCTTTCTGCCAGCGGTCGATTGTCACGCTTAGGATACTCAATCTCAGAAAAGATTGCCGGCAAGGAATTTGACATTGTTCCCTCCCTAAACCAGTTGTTACTCCTATCTTAACTGTTACAGGATCGCGTTTAGATTTTTCGCAATTGTTTTAATGGCAAGATAAGTGAGCCCAAGTTAAGGGCTTAATTCGCGATCGCGACAAAGACAAGCTGATTTTGCCTAGGGGAAATTTCGCTCAAATTTAAAGAACGCGCTTCCTTAAATTTCTAATTTCTTATCAGTTTCCTTGTTTACATTTAAATATTTATTACTACATGTTAACGACTAATCATGAATAAAAGTAAACTTGAAAAAGTTTTGTGGTTGTACGGAAGATAATTTTATTTTTGTTATTTATCTTTAATTTTATGTGATTTATATTTTACTTTTTAATTGCAATTGATATGTTATTTGAAATGACAGAAAACTTAAACCTGATACAGCCTGAGTCAAGTAGTAGTATTATGTTTGTTGATTCCGGAATCGCTACCTCTGAAGATCTGGTGGCAGCGGTACCACAGCAGATGGAGGTGATTGTCCTCGATTCTCAGCAAGATGGCATCACTCAGATCAGTGAAGTATTGGCACAAAAAAGCGACTTAGAAAGTGTTCATATTGTGTCTCACGGAGAGCCGGGAAGTTTACAGTTAGGAACGACGGAACTGAATCGTGAGACCTTAGAGGAAGATAAGGCATTAGAGTGGTCCGGCGCACTCACCGATACCGGTGATATCCTGCTTTATGGCTGTAATGTTGCTGCCGGGGATGAGGGTCAAGCCTTTCTGCAGGCGTTGAGCGAGGCAACAGGTGCTGATATAGCAGCTTCCACCGATTTAACGGGTAGTGCTGCTTGGGGAGGCGATTGGGATTTAGAGAGATCTATAGGAGAAATTGAGGCGGATGTGGCATTTCCGTCGGGGATTGAGAACTTTGATGCTGTCTTTGCTGAGGGGCATGATAATCACCACGAAGACGGAAGCATGAAGCATGGCGAACATGCTGCGCTATTGGACTTGGTTCCCCATGCTGATGCCACCCATGTTGCAGTCAATGACGGTTCCTGGTTCGAGGCAAGTACGTGGGAAAATAGGAAAGTCCCCACTTCTGGTGCCAAGGTCTTGGTTCAAGATGGCGTGCAAGTTGAATATGATGGGGTGAGCGAGGCACGTTTGGAAACGTTGCGTGTGGATGGCACGCTTGAGTTTGCCCATAATCAAAATACTAAGATGCTGATCGACACGTTTGTAGTTGATTCAGATGGGGTTTTACAAATTGGAACCGAAGCCAACCCTGTCCAAACGAATAAAACTGTGGAGATTATTTTCACCAGTGACAGCGCGATCGATAGCAATTGGGATCCAACGCTAGTCAGTCGCGGGCTAATTAGTCATGGTCAAGCCCGAATTTACGGGGCGGATAAACTGGACTTTGCTTCCTTAGCTGAAGATGTTCAGACCGGAGATAATGAGTTAGTGCTTGAACAAGCTCCAACGGGATGGCAAGTTGGGGATCAGCTTGTCCTCACAGGAACTGATATTAATTATGGAGGCTCCCATGAGGATAACAGTCGTCTCCAAGATGAGGAATTGACTATCACTGAGATTGATGGCAATCGCATCCGCTTTACCAATAATGATATTGATTCTGGAGACAATACCCGATTGCGTTTTGATCACGAGCGCCCCGATAAGTTTGAAGACCAGCTGAACATTTATGTGGCCAATATTACTCGCAATGTCTCCTTTGAAACCGAAAATGCGGAAGACGTGCCCATTGATCGTCGCGGTCATGTCATGTTCATGCATAATTCTGATGTAGTGGTGAAAAATGCTGAATTTAATTATTTAGGGCGAACTGACAAGAGCAAGCTGATTGACGATCCCGGAACCAACGTTGACGGCTCTGAAGGAAAGGGCACGAACCCGCGCGGCCGCTATCCCCTCCACTTCCACCGTAACGGCATCTTGGGCGATGCCCTTGCCGTTGCCGAAGGTAATGCGATTGTGAATGCTCCTGGCTGGGGCATTACGCATCATGACAGCCATGCTGTGCTGAGAAACAATGTCGTTTTTGAAATCCAGGGAGCCGGCATTGCTTCCGAAGCCAGTAATGAAACTGGCGCTTGGATTAATAACTTAACGATTAAGACAATGGACGCCGCCGATCCAAGAGGAGACGATAGAAGGGCTCGTGCAGGCCGTTTTGACTGGGGTTTTGACGGTGACGGTTACTGGCTTCAGGGAGCAGGTCAGATCGTTATGCAAGATAACATAGCTGCTAGTGCAGAGGATTCGGGTTTTGCTTGGTTTGGTGGAACCCATTCAGATAAAGAATTTGCAGCAGTAAGAGATGCCAAGACCATCCCAGTTTCTATTCTGCTTCCAGAGATGCAGTCAATTGCAAAGGGAAGTGCCGATGAGAGCGTGGTAGATACCTCAGTTGTTCCCTTGCGCGAGATGACCGGTTTTGAAAGTTATAATTCGCGCAAGGGGATTTTCTTATGGGATGCTCTTCTGAATCATGACGGTCTTACCTACTTCGAAAAGAATGGAAGTGAATACGCCCATAATATACAGGCTGTTATTGAGAATTTCCAAGTTTGGAATGTTAAACAAGGGATCGGTGCTTTATACGCAGGGCAGACCACTTTTGAAAATGGATTGCTCTTGGGCAAAGGCGGAGGCCGTGGATTTAGTCACAATAGTACTGAAGAATTCACATTCGACAACATTCACATGGAAGGTTTTGGATACGCCTTAAAGGTTCCTTCTGATAAGTGGGATATTACTTCTTCCCAACTTCTCAACAGTACTATTGTCAACAATAGTGTTAATCTCCGCCTTACTGGAAGCGATTTTTTTGAAATTGAGAATACGACGTTTGCCTCCAGTCAGGATAATATTGCTCCCGATGCCGATTTCACAAGCGAAGGTGTTGGTGGCTATGGTGTGATGCTGGATGGCAGCCTGTCTTTAGACTCAGATACAAACGCTAACAATGGTAACGGTATCGCTGCCTATGCTTGGGACTTAGACAATGATGGACAGATTGATGATTTTGGGCGCCAAATCCGTCATTATTTTAATACAGCAGGTTCTCATAAGATATCCCTGACTGTTTGGGATGAGCAAGGGGCAACCCATACCTTAACTCAAACCATCGAGGTGAATTACTCGGACTACCCAGAATTTTTCGTTGATGGCGATTTTAGTATTGAGGGCATTGACCGAACAAGAAAAGAAGAGCACGATAGTAGCCGTGCCAATCAAGGCTGGATTTCTTCTCATTGGTATATTGATTCCGAAATTGGCGATGGCGGAGCAGCAGTTTATAAGGGAATTAACAAAGGAATTGGTCAGATTATCAAAGATGATTGGATGCGCCGTGGCAATCACACCCTAAGTTTTGACGTTAAAAATGCAGATGTTGACGGTGAAATCGTTGCGAGTGTTTGGGGCATTGATGGAGAATTTTCAAGTGATGAGCACAAACTTGGAAAGACTTGGACGATGGAAGGTCCCCTACCTGCTGGGGCTTTACCCATGGAACGTACTAAGCTGATGGAGGTCTCACTTGGGGGCTCAACCTATGACTGGAAAAACGTTAATGCTGAGATTGATTTGGGGGGAGGCTACCAATTTGTTGTGTTTCAAATAGCAACTTCAGGCGTAGGTAACTCGAAGCTAGCGATTGACAATGTTAAGTTAATCTCCGAAAGTGCTCCTGTCAACGCAGCCCCCATTGCCAATGATGACCAAGTCAGCACTCTAGAACTGACTCCAACTTAGAGACGATCGCGCAAGTCGGCACCATTAGCAACTTCAATCATGTGCCCCAAACCATTACTCTTGAGCACAATTTTGACAACCCGGTTGTCTTGATGAACCTGCCCTCTTATGATGGTAGCCATCCAGGAGCGGTGCGGATTACCGATGTTCAAAGCAACGAATTTACCGCCTTTTTCCAAGAACCGGCTTACAAAGATGGATGGCACACCACCGAAAGTGTTAGCTACATGGTCTTAGAGGCGGGCAGTTGGGAACTGGCAGACGGCACCCTCTTAGAAGTCGGCACCGTCGAGACTAATGCAATGGCTGGGCAAGACTGGGCTTCGGTAGGCTTCAGCCAAAGCTTTGCCGATGCCCCGGTAGTTCTCTCCCAAGTGCAAACGGATAACGAAGAAGATTTAGTCGTCACCCGCCAGAACGGTGCCACGGCTGACGGCTTCCAAGTGGCGATGCAGGAGGAAGAAGCGCTGATGAATACCGGACACACCCAAGAAACAATCGGCTGGCTGGCAATGTCTTCTGGTTCGGGCAGTTGGGACGGATTTTCCTATGCAGCTGGATCCACTCCCGACCAGGTGACTGATGAGTGGTACGGTCTAGAATTTGGCGCCGGTTTCAGCCAAGCGCCGAATCTGCTGGGGTCGATTGCCTCCTCTGACGGTGGGGATTATGCGGGATTGCGTTATCAAAATCTTGGTTCCAATTCAGTGCAACTAAAGGTGGAAGAGGAAGAGAGTGCAGATAGCGAAACCAATCACACCACGGAAGCGGTCAGTTTCTTAGCGCTTGAAGGAACAGGTAAGCTCAAGGCAATTGCTTCGGTCTAGACAGTGAGTTCAAGCAGAGCAGTGATGTTAGCTTAAAGTGATTGACAAAAAAAGTAACTGCCTAGGTACTTGAACCCTTGAAACGAAAGCTCTTTCTCTGTAACAACTCATCAAAAGGGAAAATCTGCTTGTCAATAACAATCGAAAATGGCAGATGTAGCAATCTTTATTGCAAACAGGGGGTTGAGCAAATAACGGCTGAAGTATTGGTAAATAAAGGGTTGTAGACACTTAGTGTATGACCTAGGCAGTTACAAAAAAAGAGCAATTTTCTTATGGTACCTAACTGTTGCGCGATCGCGCTTCTCGAAACCCAACGCGATCGCGACCCGTTAAGAGCATCTCCCCTGAAGGCCAGAGATTCAGTATAATTAGTTCATGTACGATAACGTCTGCAAATTCTTGGCAGAACACTTCAGCAACGACTTTGCCCAGTGGCTGTTGGGAGAACCCATTGCCTTCACCCAAGTGAGTCCAAAGGAGTTATCCCTTGAGCCGATTCGGGCGGATGCGCTGATTCTATTAGCATCGGAAGCGATGGTGTTGCACATCGAATTTCAAACCGAGCCCAATGCGGAGATTCCCTTTCGCATGGCAGACTATCGCTTGCGCGTTTATCGTCGCTATCCGAAAAAACGAATGTATCAGGTGGTGATTTACCTGAAAGGTCAGTTCCTCGGCGTTGGTCTATCAAGACATCTTTCGGATTCCGGGAACCAGGCATCAGTTCAAAGTGATCCGACTCTGGGAACAACCAGAGGAAGTATTTTGGCAATGCCAAGGGTTATTCCCGCTCGCAGTTTTGAGTGACACGGCAGATCGTCAATGCACCCTCAGGGAGGCAGCTCAAAGAATTGAGCGGATGGAAGAACCTCGGGAACAAAGTAATGTTACTGCATCAACCGCAATTTTAGCGGGATTGGTTTTAGACAAGAAAGTAATTGAACGAGTATTGAGGCAAGAAATCATGCGTGAATCTGTCATTTATCAAGATATTAGAGACGAAGCTAAAGCTGAAGGGAGAGAAGAAGGACAGAGAGAAGAAGGAGTGGCTTTCGTTCTCCGTCTGCTGAGGAAACGCTTCGGGCAAGTTTCTCTGGATGTAGAAAAGCGGATTCAAGGATTATCGGTTAGTCAGTTAGAAGATTTGGGAGAAGCATTGTTGGATTTTAACACTCAAGCCGATTTAGTGGATTGGCTCAATCGTCTCCCTTGAGGTTCGGCGCGATCGCGCACTAAATTTTGAAACCTGTGCTTGGGTCAATTGCCTCCTATGACGGTGGAGATTATGCAGGATTGCGTTATCAAAATCTTGGTTCTAATTCAGTGGAACTGAAGGTGGAAGAGGAAGAGAGTGCAGATAGCGAAACCAATCACACGACGGAAGCGGTCAGTTTCTTAAGCGCCCAGACAAAATGAATTCCACATCCACAAACTGGAAAGTCCAAGCTGTGTAGGAGTTTTAAGGTTTGGAAATCGGAAATTCATTCTGCATAACTGCTTAGCGCTTGAAGGAACAGGTAAGCTCAAGGCAATTGCTTCGGTCTAGACAGTGAGTTCAAGCAGAGCAGTGATGTTAACTTAAAGTGATTGACAAAAAAAGAGCAATTTTTAGATAATTTCCCTCTTTCTACAGGTTAGGGGGATTCACTATAATTTTCTTCCCAGAGTTTATAATTCCTCCCTAGACTAACTGTTACCTCAGTACAGGACAAAAAATGAAAAGAGGGGTTGCCAAGTGAGACAGCAAGGGGGTTTCATGGATAGTTAGACCACCTAACCAACAAACCCCATGAACCAGATTAACTTACTTCGTAACACTTTGAAACCGTTGTTGGGTTGGCACGGAGCAAGACTGAACTTCTTAGCTTTGTTTCTCATTTCCTTGCTGAGAGTGAAAACGATTAACTTAACGGAAGTGGCAACCGGATTCCGTAATACCGCCCAGCAAAGCTCCAATTATAAACGCTTGCAGAGATTCTTCAAGAACTATAAGTTGGATGATTCTCTGATGGCTAAAGCCATTGTTACCTTGATGGATTTACCGCAACCGTGGATTCTGAGTTTAGACCGCACGAACTGGTGAGGGGCTGTCCTCGGAATCGAATTCCGAGGCTTGTACGCCCCGTCATTTGGGCAAGTCCACTTCAATATTTTAATGCTGAGTATCGTTCATGAAGGTGTGGGTTATCCTTTGATGTGGGACTTTTTGGACAAGAAGGGAAACTCTAATACTGATGAACGGATGGAGTTGCTCAATCGCTTTGAGCGAGAATTTTCTGAGGTGGAAGTTGCTTATCTGTGTGGAGATCGAGAGTTTATTGGTAAGCCTTGGCTCACCTACCTTCTCCTTGAGCCAATAATTCCTTTCCGTCTTCGCATTCGGGAAACGGATTTGATTAACGATGGTCAAAAAACACTCCCAGCTAAGACGGTTTTCGCTCATCTCCAGCCTGGTCAAAAGGAAATCCTCAACTCTCGGCGCGCTTGTTTGGGGAAGATTGGTTTATGTGTCGGCGTTAAGGCTTGAAGATGGAGAACTATTGATTCTGATTTCCCCTGATTCTCCTAAATGTGCTATTTCCGACTATGCTAACCGTTGGGGCATTGAAACGCTGTTCGGCATGTTTAAGACTAGGGGCTTCTGTCTCGAATCCACTCATTTTACTGACCCGCAAAGGTTAAGTAAACTGTTGGCTTTAATGGCTTTGGCAATGTGCTGGGCGATGAAAGTTGGGCAGTGGCTACATACTCATACTCCTCTTAAGGTGCGCTTTCCGATGCGCGGGAAACCCGCGCTCGGGTCGCACCTCAAAGTTAAGAAACATGGAAGAAGAGAAAAAAGTATTTTTCGTTATGGTTTCGATCATCTCCGTTCGGTTGTTAATGATTTAGATATCAAACACCGTCAGTTTCTTGAGTGCTTACAATTTTTGTCCTGTACTTAGAACTGTTACTCCTATAATACCTAACTGTTGCGCGATCGCGCTGAGATTTGTAGCAGTAGTGAGAGTAAGCATCACCCCCGATCAGAATGTTAATTTTTTAGTAGTCCTGCATGGTAATGATCAGCTTTGCAAGCTAGTACTGTAGTGATGAATCAATTCAGAAATTGCTCCGAGATGATTTCGATTTTTCAGAAAAAAAAGAGTCTTTCTTACTAATCTTTCAATTATCTGTTTCTCTGTATTTAAATATTATTTAATTATTCTATAATGAGAATTATTCTTTTGAAGAAAAAAATTCCTAGAGTTTGATTTGCCGAGAAAACTTTTCAAATTCCTGATATACTTCTTCAGCTTGTTTCAGCAACTGAATATTTTCAGCTAACTGAAATTCTTTTCTTTTCTCTTCTTTAATAGCCTTACGGTGAGAGGAAATGACAGTCTTCTTGTTTCTCTCTATATTGACTCTAGCGATATCAACTCTATCAAAATTAGTGTCATATTTAGTATTTAAAGTTTGCACGACGCAATCTAGATGTTGAGTCGTCAAATCAAAGTCACTCACAATTAAATTAGGAGCATAGGGTAATAGTTTCCTGTAAAAACCGATATAGCTTCTGAGAGCATCATTTATAGAAATATGAGGCCAACGGCTCGTAAGAGAAAGAACCGTTTCCTTCGGCTGTCTTATCGTTAGTAAAACCGGAATTTTTTGTTCAATTGCCTGTATAATCAGAAATGGTGCATGTCTATGGTGCATGACCTTTACAGTTTGCGTCTGACTATTAATAAATGCACTCGCAGCAAAACTATTGGCAGATCCTTGAAAACCATCAATAACAAGTTGAGTATCAGGCAAGAGCAAACCCTCTTCAAGGTTATGCCCGGCAGCTTTACGTTTAATTTGTCCCCACCAAAGATAGGGTTGATAAAGAAATGATAACGCCGGTTCTCGAGCAACTAAAGAACGAAAACAGAAACTGAACCGCCGAGCTTGAGCTATCAGTGGATTAGAGGGGATTTGCTGAAAAGTTTTTAACATAGCTTTTAATAGATTTAATAATTTGTTGGAAAAAAAATTATTGATTAGATGATGGGGAACGCCACAATTCAAGATTCAGATCCATCAGTTTTTCTAATTTTTCAATCTCAGGGGTATAAGTATCTTGCAGTTGCAAGCGTGTTTCATGAGACATTGGCGGTAGAGAGCTTGCTTTAGCCTTGAGAACTTTTGGTAAGCCTATTACTTTAACGAAATTTACCAGCCAGTCCAAGTCGGCTTTTCTTAGGCGGCTTCCTGTTGAGCTGACAAGACGGTTAAGGCGTTTGAATTTTGGGATATATGTTTCATTGACTTTGTTTAATCCGGCTTCTTCAGGAAAGGCTTGGAAATCAAGATTGAGAAACTGCGAAATTTTCTTTTTGGTTGAGGTTACATCAGTGACAGAATGCTCAAAAATTAAGCAACAAATTTGCTGTTTTTCAAAATACTGAAGATAACGTTCTAAATGGGTGGCATAAAATCCCATGCTTACTGATACAGGAAGGTCGGTAATGAATTTGTCAAAAGATTTGCTATAACCGCCCAATCTGATCATATGACCATAGTGGGAATAGACTCTATCGACCGGATTGCGCAAGATAATGATTAGCTTTTTGATAGAGGGAACAGATGCCATCTTTGCTTCCGCTCCAGGATACGTCAAATAGCCGGGACTAATTTCGCCAATCGCTTTATAAGCTGTCTTCTCTTTCTCGCCAGGGAAAAAAGATTCGTACCACTCTAACCCCTTACTGTAATGGAGATTGAAAAAATTCAATTCTTTACGCTTTAGAGGAACATAAACTTGTCGATGTTGTTGAAGCAAGCTGTATAGCCATGTCGAACCGCATCTCTCTCCTCCAATCCCTATAAATGATGGCAATGTCATAGCTTTTCCCTTTAAAGCCTTGTGAAATTCTAGATACTAAAATAAAAAAATTATTCGAGCAAGGTTTTCATTTTTTATCCTGTAAAGTTTAATTTTCAAATTCTATTTTTCAGAAGAATTCGCTAATTCCACTCTTCATTTTATTTGCTACTATTTCCTAGTGGTTTATAAGCAAGTAAAATCATATTTGGTTTTAGAAAAGGAGCTACCATATATATTGGTAAAGTTAAAGATTTAGCCCCTCCACCTCTGTAAAGTATTTTTATATCTTCAAAGCCACTCTTCTTTAGAAACAGAGATAATTCCTGAAAAGTGTATTCACGAATATGCCCAAAGAATCCTGTCTCTTGAATTGACTTAAACTCCGCATATATATCATTCGTACACCTGACATATGAAGTGCCTTTAACAAGGAAATTGTAAATCCCGCGAAGAGAATATAGATTTGGAGTAGATGGTAGTCCTGCATAGTAATGATCAGCTTTGCAAGCTGGCATTGTAGTGATGAATAAAGTCCCAAATGGCTCCGAGATGATTCTCAAATTTTTTAGAAAAAGAAAGAGTTTTTCTCACTAATCTCCCTACCCTCTGTCTCAGCGTATTGTTAAATCTTTCTATATGATTGGTTTGACCAGTTTCTTTTCCAATCGCTTGATGTCTTTTCGCTGGTAAAATGCCTTGATAAGCTTCCCAAAAATCAGTATAACACGTCGCACATTGACGATAAACTGGTGGTAAGCTGTTGTGCATTTAAATTGGGATAACAGCGTTACCTTTATTTTTCAGCTTTCGCCCCCATTTTATGATTAAGCCTCCTTCATTTAGGAGTTGATTTAACACCGATTCTAACTCTTCTATTGATTTAAATAGGCGATGGGCTATATATTCCTTTGCTGAATGCCATACTAATTCAATCAAATTATAATCGGGGCTATATTCAGGCAAAAACTCTAAATAGAGGTTCGGCATTTCCGCTTCAATTTGATCTAAGTATTCCTGCTTTTTATGGAAACTTGCATTATCTAAAATGATGACAATTTTTGCTCCTTTTTCTTCAAATTCTTCCGCAGAGTTTCCCGCTTCTATCCATTCGTCTTTTAACTCTTGGTAAAAGACTTTCAAGACTTTATAAAAACTTTTTGAGTTTCCTTTCTCCACAAATTCGATAAATCTCTTCTTATCTGAATATC
>JAAANX010000074.1 GCA_009909085.1 Cyanobacteria bacterium GSL.Bin1
CTCTTAGCATTACCAATAAAACTTTTGATGATAAATTTGTTGTAGCATAACCTTGTCGGCTTGTGTCGTAAGTTCGCTATCATCCCCAATTCGCTGACGCTGAAATTGGGGACTTCTCGCTCACCTTAGTTAATCCCTAACTCTAACGAGCAAAGTTCATTAATTCTTTGGGAGAGGCGAGTAAATCGATCGCCACGAAGAAAATCTTGTCGTTGGGGTCAAGTAAAAATCGCCAAGCGATGTTCATGCCGACTTTCGCACCAAACCAAGGGCTCTGGACTTTCCCAGTGACTTTGATTTGAGTATAATTATCTTCGGCTGGTTCCGCCACTCCTGCTTCAGGTAGGAGCTTTAAGTTTTGGCATTCTTGTTTAAAGAACCGTAAAATTGCCTCTTTGCCAACAATCGGTCGCTGAAAAGGAGGTTGTATTGCGCCATCGGAAAGGAACAACTCAATTAAGGCGTCAAAGTCATTGGCATTCATGTTGCTCATATAAGCCAACACTGTAGGGTTCGTAACGCCTGTAATCGTCACTTTCTCTCGTTTAGACATATCTTGAGGAGGCTCAACTGGCTCGCTCACCGGCGTATAGGTTCCCATTTGCTTGGGATCAAATCCCATTCCAACCACGCAGTTCCGCAAGACGGTAATTTGTTGACCGGATTCTAAGCTCCGAATTGCCTGTAACACAGCAGATGCATTAGCGGAGAGTTGATATCCTTTAGGAATCGGAGCAACGATGCCTTCTTCCATCCATTGTCCCAGTTTGTACCAGAAGCCAAGTTTAATGTTGGGCGACCAAGTAGCGTAAGTCCGACAAATTTCAGTATTGGCGCGATTTGCTAAGTCACACATGACTTGCGATTGCTCTTGGAAACTCATTTGCCGAATTTGATTAAGGGTTCTTTCCGCAAACTGCATACTGGCTGCTCCTGGAGCAGCAATAGTAATCGTTTTACCCATTTCTAGATAAGCAAACCAAATTAATGCCAACTGATCTTCTGCGCTCAACTGCTCAAATCGAGCAATTGTCGCTGGAACTGCATCAGCAGCTAAGGTATTCGGGAAAATATTACGTGCTGAATCAATTGTAAATGGCATGATCTTTAAAACCTTTCCTCTATAATTGGCTACAATCCCTACTTTGAAACGAGAGATTCATGGCTGATAATATCAGCACGCTTGCTGACGCCATTCAACTTCTACTGTATTCCTCATACTTCTTTACAGAAATCCCTTTTTTTTGATTAAATTTTTAAGAAAAAGAAATTTTTATTTAAAGAAACGTAAAGGAGTCAACCTCTAAAATTTCGCCAATCATGGCGACACTCATGACATCATTTCTGATTGTTCCCGTCACTTCTACTCGCTGTTGGGGCTGACATAGTGCTGCTGGGGGATTTCTTAATTCATAAGTTGTACCGTCCTCTGATACCAAAGCCCAAGTGCCTGGACCTACATCTTTTTTTTCAATCTTGCCAGTGACTGTAATCATAATATAAATAAAGCCCGCAAATGCAGGCTTTTTAATCTTCATTAAAGCAACAATAGTCAGTCAAAAATTACCATTCTAACTCCACATCGCCGGTAAAAGGATCGCCGGAGTAAGGCTGCACCCCAACATTAGGATAAGCATCATCATTGGGAGAGAAAATGCGAGCAATTGCTTCCGCAAAAAAGGAGTTAATATTGTCCATAAGTTTCATGATTCCCATAATTTTCACCCTGAACTCGCTAAGTATTTATCCTCAGAAAAAAGGCAGAAGAACCCATCGCAAATGGGTTGAATTGAATAAAAAAAATTACTTGCTTTTTCCCTTATTTTTAGTATATTGCTAATTCCCACAAAATGGCATAAATATTAAGTTATTCTCAACATTTTTTTGTATATGTTCGTAATCAAGTAATACATCGTATTTTCTCAAAATTCCTTTGTTTTCCGGCTGGGATCACTTTGTGAGCAGTCGTCAGTTTTTGCTTTTGCGATGGAATTTCTTAACTGCAGAAAAGAGAATAAAGGAAAAGCCTTGTGCTAAATCATCAGGAAAAACAGCAGACGAGTCACAAGAATCGACTTTTTAGATTTAATATAGAAAAGGCGGATTGTTAAGGAGAAAGAAAATGGCAACCAGTCGCCGTGTGGCAAGGGTAGCCTCCCTGATTCAGCAGGAAGTGAGTCAAATGCTGATTAATGGTATTAAAGACGATCGCGTGGGTGCCGGAATGGTCAGTGTGACTGCAGTCGATGTCTCCAACGATCTCCAACACGCCAAAATCTTTGTCAGTATCTATGGAACTGACGAAGCAAAAGCAGAAACCATGGCGGGGTTGAAATCTTCCACTGCCTTTGTTCGTCGTGAGTTGGGAAAACGGATTCGCTTACGGAGAACCCCAGAAGTGGTCTTCCATGAAGATCTCTCGCTAGAACTCGGCGATCGCACGCTTTCTTTAATTAATCAACTGAGTGCGCAACGGGCTGAGGAGACGGAAGCAGAAGAGGAAACCGAAAATTAATGTCTGCTCTTCCTGATTACACCCAGCTTTCCCTTGCTGAACAAATTGCCCAGATGATTGTCGTTCGCGCATCTGGGTATATGTTTGATCACCAAATTCGCTTCCCACAGTGGGAACCTCGTAATGAGCAGTTACAGCACTGGCTGAAGGATCTCAAAGTGGGGGGAGTGATTATACTGGGCGGCAGCGCGGTTGAAATTGCCGAACGAACCCATCAATTGCAAAGTTGGGCAGAGATTCCCCTATTGATCGCTGCTGATATTGAAGAAGGGGTGGGACAACGCTTTGCTGGGGCAACTTGGTTTCCGCCACCGATGGCGCTGGGAGAAGTTGCAAAAACTGATCTCAGTCTTGCGAAGCAGTATGCGAAAAAGATGGGAGAAATAACAGCACAGGAAGCATCGGCACTGGGAATCAATTGGGTATTAGCGCCGGTGGTGGATGTCAATAATAATCCTAAGAATCCGGTGATTAATGTGCGCTCTTTTGGCGAAACACCGGCAGTTGTGAAGGAGTTGACAGAGGCTTTTATGACTGGGGCACAGACTTATCCGGTGTTAACCACGGCAAAACATTTTCCGGGACATGGGGATACGGCAACCGATTCCCATTTAACGTTACCCGTTTTGGAAGTGGGAACAGAGCGTCTGGCGGAAGTAGAACTGCCCCCTTTTATGAATGCTATTTCCCAAGGGGTTGATGGGGTAATGAGCGCCCATCTCTTGGTTCCCGGTTGGGATGAGCATCTTCCAGCAACCCTTTCATCCACCATTTTGACCCAACAATTACGCTTGAATTTGGGTTTTGAGGGCTTGATTGTGACTGATGCCCTAATTATGGGCGCTTTAAATGAAATTGCTTCTCCTGAGGAAATTCCCATTCTCGCCATTGAAGCCGGGGCAGATATTATCTTAATGCCGGATGATCCTGAACGCGCGATCGCGGCGATTACAGACGCAGTGAATAGTGGTCGTCTTTCTCCGCAACGGATTAGTGCCTCTGTAGCCAGGATTGGGGAGGCAAAAGCGAAAATCAGTGACGCTGAAAAAAGAGACTTCCGCCAGGAATTAGCCACCTCGATAGCTTTAGAAACGAGACAAAACATTCTCGCTGCGTCAATGCGAACTAAGGGGAATTTACCGATCTCTGTGCCAGAAACCCCTGCCCAAAACTTAATGATTGTCGATGATTTACTCAGTTGCGAGTTTTTAAACCGGAATCATTGCGCGATCGCGCTTCCCCAACAACTAGGCTATCGCTTGCAACTGTTAGGACAAGCCCAAATCTTTCCAGATCCTCCGCAAAATGCTCCGCTGACCCTGGTGCAGTTATTTACTCGCGGCAATCCTTTCCGAGGGGAATCAGGGCTGAATGAGAAGACACAAGCCTTTCTAAAAGAACTATTTACTCAAGGGTGTGTGCAAGCCGTCCTGGTTTATGGCAGTCCTTATGTCTTGACCTGGTTAGATACTTATTGTCCAGAAACCGTTCCTTATCTTTTCAGCTATGGGCAAATGAGTGACAGTAGCGCGATCGCGTTGCAACAATTGTTTGATAACACTCAATTCGCTGATTCTGAAGATCGCTCTTTCCTCTAAAACTCATTGAGTTTCCTCATTGATTTGGAAGCTCTTGATGGGGTTATATCAATCACTTGAATCGTCCCCAGTTCTGTGCCTAATAAATCAGGTTGATTGTTGGCATCCAAATTTTGATCAACTGTGTTACTCCCTTGCTTGAGTTGTTCTTGTTGTTGTTCAAGTGCCTCAGAAGTATTTTCTTGGGCGGTTTCTAGTGTTTCTATAACTTGTGAGGGATATCTTTCCAGGTTATCCCCTGTTTCTAAACCATCGGCAATACCGCTGGTTTCATAAAAGGTTTGCAAGCTAAAGGTGTTGACTTCACCGACTTGATTTCCTCTGACATTCACTTTTTGACCGGGTTTCAGTTCGACCGTATTTTCTCCTTGGGCATTAGACACGCGGACAACTGCTTTTTCACTGCCGAAAACACCAACTTTCGTTAATTTTTCTTCTGCATCATAAGTTGTCCAAATGGTGGCTTCAGTGGCCCTCACCCGCGCCGTAGGGGTTTCAACCGTTAAATCTCCCCCACCGGGTCGCAGAATAAACAGAGCGGTTCCCTCAGCAATATGAAAGCGTCTCATCCCATGTTCAAATTGGAACTGAGTTTGAGCCGTCGCTCTAACGACAGTTCCTTCATTAAATATCAGATCCGCTCTCGAGTCAGAACCGGTTTGTAATAAATCTCCAGGAACTAACTCGTCTTCGTTTGTGGCTTCGGTCTGATTAATTAAAACTTGATTGATCATGGTATAAAAATCAGCCCACTTGAGCATCGGTTGGGTTTTCCCTTCACTACTCCACAAAAACAGCCCAAAGAGGGAGATCATTGTCAATACGCTTAACTTACGGATTGCATGTAAGCGACTCGTCATTGGTTTGAACATCATTTTACGCTACTCCTTTTGTGAGCGCTGGTTTTGACAAAGGTCAGCATGGGTGGTGAGGTAATTCGCAGCGCGATCGCAGCCTTGTTGCTGTAAAGACTTTAAATCAAAGTGCCATCGTTGCAAAATACCGGCATTGCCCCCTGCCACTAATTCCTTTCCATCTGGACGAAAGCTCAGGCTACGAATCGGTTGATCCTGATTTTCTAGAGTTGCTATATTTTCTGCAGTTTCAGGATGCCAGAGTTTGATCGTGCCATCGGTACTCCCTGAGGCAAGAACTTTACCATTGGGAGTAAAACTCAAACTGGTGACGCCTTTGCTGTGTCCGACTAAAGTGTGTAAAAGCTCACCATTCGTCACCTGCCATAACTTAACCGTATTATCCCAGCCCGCCGAAGCGAGAATTTTTCCCTTCGGGCTAAACGCGATCGCGCTGACAGCAGGTTCATGGGCGTTAAGGACTTGTAAGACTGTACCATCCACTTGCCAAATTTTAACCTTGCCATCATAGCCACTAGAAGCAAAGATGTCTCCTTGAGGGGCAAAATGAACGCGGGTTACGCCCTCTCCATGAGCCGATAAGGTTTTCTCAACTTCACCATTGGCATTCCAGAGGCGCACGGTTCCATCCTCACTGGCAGAAGCTAGCATTTCACCGTCTGGACTAAAATCAACACTATTCACGATCCCCTCATGACCTTTAAGGGTTTGTGCAGCAGTGCTTTGTTGATGGGGATGCCAAATTTTGATGGTTTGATCCGCACTGCCAGAGGCTAAACGTTGACCGTTGGGACTAAAGCTGAGGGCTTTGATACTTTTGGTATGACCGGCTAATTGTTGAGTGATCATTCCTTCCGCATTCCACAGACGAATGGTGTGATCCCAACCAGCTGAGGCGAACTGATTTCCGGTTGGAGCAAATTGAACGCTATAAATATCTTCCTGCTGACCCTTCATTGGTTCGGGTAACTGCCAAGTTCTCAACGTTTTATCGTCGCTCGCAGAAACCATCACGTTACTGTTCGGGAAAAAGCTCACATCTCTGACTGCTCCTTGATGGGCAGTTAAAGTAATAGTTGGGGAATGAGGATGATCTTGCCAAGCCCAATATTCAATATTTCCCTCTTGGTCAGCTGAGATCAGTTTGCCATCAGGAGTAAAAGCGACGGCAGTGGCTACATTTGGAGAGGGCGGTAACTCCGCTTGTAATGTACCATCCTGGTGCCAAATTTGAATTTGACCGGATAAACTGGCGACTGCAATCCGTTCGCCATTCGCACTAAAGGCAAGGTCACTTACCCCATCCTCGGCAGTTAACCTTTGTACTAACGTTCCATCTTGCTGCCAAATTTTAACCACTGATGAGTGTTGACTAGCAGAGGCAATCCAATTTCCGTCTGGGCTAATGCTAATCTGACTAATGCCTTGGTCGTGAGCGAGAAAGCGTTTGTCTAATGTGCCATCCCCATTCCAAATCGCAAGGGTACCATCTTCTCCAGCGGTGATGAATTGTTGACCATTCGGCATGAAGCGAACACAGTTGAGGGCTTGCTGTTGCGTCGAAATGACTTTAACAAGTGTGCCATCGCGTTGCCATAACCGAATCGTTCCATCTAAACTGGCGGATGCGAAAAGAGTTCCCTCTGGCTGAAAGTGAATGTCCATGACTTCCCTGTGGTGGGCATCGAGAGTTTTTATCAGTTGACCATTAGACTGCCAAAGTTTAACTGTGCCATCCCAACTAGCGGATGCAATGAGGTTTCCATCCGGTGAAACATCAACAGCTTGCACGGTTTGGGTGTGCCCTGATAGAAGATTTAGGGCTGGGCTACGGTGCAGGATGGTTTGTAAGGTGCTAGCGGTTTCCCATCGTAAGGAAGAAGGGAAAAAGCGGATGGTTTGCAACACTTCTCCCGCTTCGAGACTGGTGACTAAGGCTTTTAAAGGTTGCTCTGAATCAGATAAGACATGGGCAGAGGCATTGAGGGTTCTCACCTGATTAACTAAAGTTTGTTGTCGTTGCCAGTAAGCCAACCCACCGATGATAGTGGCAATGATCCCTAAAAGGCTAATGGTAGTGGCAGCGGCTTGAGCGCGTCTCAGTCGGCGTTGGGCTTGCCGTTGTTGGGCATCTCGTTGCGCGATCGCGCTTTCTACAAATTGCTGTACTGATTCCGATAGTTCTTCGGTATATTTAATATAAATGTCTTCGGCTTGGGCGAGCCGGACGCCTTGCCAAAGATAATCCGGGTTTTGCTCATTGTCGTGCCAAAGGTTCGCCGCTTGCTGAAGTTGTCGCTGCAGTTGCAAGCGAGTGCGATTTTGTTCCAGCCACCACTGTAGGGTTGACCAATTCTGAATCAGGATTTCATGGGCAATCTCGATATTGGTATCAATCGGAAGTTCTGTCCACTCTTCATCAGATGAGGCGCTGGTGCTTCGACTTTCTCCCCTTTGAGAATTACTAACGGTTTCCGAATCGACAACCACTAAGTTGGCTTCAACGAGCGCTTGTAAGGTTCGTTCCACTAGTGCTTGGGGATATTTCCCAACGATTAAATCGCCTTTGCGAATGCGGCGAGACGTATCAGCCATGCCATCACCCACTTGCGTCAGGGCGAGAAAAATCCACTGAGCACAATCTTGAGCCTCTGCATCAAGATTTTGATAAACGGTATTTGCTTTTTGTTCCAGTGCTCCTTCTAAGCCCCCAATCTCTTGCTGGTAGGCTTTTAGGGTGAGCTTTCCCTTGTCTCGGTTTTCCCAAAGCTGTTCTAAAACAAACTCCAATAGCGGTAATTGCCCGGCAGAGGTGCCAATTTCTTGTAAAAGAACTTCCACTAGGGCGGGTTCAACTTGTAAGCCCACGCTGGCTGCGGGGTTGATGATGACATTGCGGTACTCTGGTTTAGGCAGATGCGGAGGAACAAAGAAACTGGCTTGTTGTAAAAGCGCAGCGAGTTCGGAATATTCTAAGCAATGGGTAACAAAATCAACCCGGAGGGTAATCAGGAGCTTAACGCGATCGCGCGCATAATTCATTGTCCCCAGCAATAATTCCAGAAACTGATGCCGTTCTACAGGAGAAGCGAGGGTAAAGAGTTCCTCAAATTGATCAACGACCAGCACAACCATGGGTTCTGAATAAGCCCGTAACCAGCGGACTAACCCCTCCACCCCTTCATACAACAATCCTTCTAATTGCTCCTGTTGTTCTGGCGAGTCCGCTAATTGCTCCGTCAGACTCGTTAAAGGATGTTCACCCGGTCGGAAATAGCAAATTCGCCATTGCTCACTCCCTGGCAGTTGTTTCCCCGCTTTGAGCTGGGCTATGATTCCCGCTTGCACCACAGAGGATTTCCCACTGCCAGACGCCCCCACAACCGCTAAAAAAGAACGGTGGTAAAGTTCAGCAATGAGTTTTTGCGTGAGTTGTTCTCGCCCATAAAAATAAGCGGTGTCTTCCTCACTGAAGGCTTTTAATCCCATATATGGGCAAATTCCCAGATCAAGGCTGGAGGAGAGAGACATTTCCCGTTGATGTTGTCCCGGCAAAATTTCAATAACGCCTCGCCCCCCAGAGAGCCAGAATTCCATTTGGATGCTCGTTTCTGCCAAATGCGCTTTCAGTTGATACATCCAGCTTGCTGCTGATAGCCCAGTTTGTGGATCCGCATGAACCAGGGTTTCCACGACAGCTTGACTCAATTGGTTTGGGGTTTCCTGCCCAGAACTGGCAGCAATCAGACATTGACCATAATCGGTTCCCAGTTTTAACGCTTCAATCCAATCGTTTAAATGGGGCGTACCCATACAATCTAAGATAATGATTTGTTGGGCGACTTGTGCCTGCTGTAGTTGCTGCTGCAGCCAAGAACGGGCCAAGCGCTTCCCTTGTCCTAGTGCCAGATAAACTTCCCCTGCTTCATCAACTCCGACCTCACCCTTTAAATACAGCAGTGCCGTTTCCTTTTCCGGTTCTCTCCCAGTGGGAACAGCACTGGTTTTTGAGCGCAAACACTCTTGAATCCCTTGTTTCATTTCCAGCGGAGACATTTTCGTATTCAGCCAGTACTGAATTTCAAAGTGACTGCGACCGCGCAAGACTTTTCCCAGTTCCAAACTCGTTTGAGTTTGAGGATTGGCGACAATGACTAATGCCCGGCGCGGATAGAGTGAGACCTCCGTTTGGGGTGTTTTCCCTAAAATGAGTTCGCCCACGCCTTCTACAATCCGTTTTGGGGTTTGTAAGGGATATTCTGCTTGTAGATTCGTTTCCCCACGACTCCGCTTTTGCTGGTTAATCAGTCGCAGTTGCTGGTTTGTTTTATCGATGTATTGCAGTGTCTGATGATAGACGTAGCGATAGAGACCATCAGCTTCAATGATGCCTTGTGAATTCGCTGCTGCTCCTTGTAAGCCTCGGATCAGATAATAGGTAAAAATGCCATGACCCAACTCGGGAAATTCCCAAGACTGCTGAGCGCGATCGCAGGATAGAAGTGCATAAAAGCCTTGCGTTCGAGCCGCCTGTTCTTGCAAGCGTTCAATCAGTTGCGGGGTGGGATGATAAAGAGTTTGCTGCCAACTCACTCCTCCACTATGGCAGGCATCGAGCCACA
>JAAANX010000075.1 GCA_009909085.1 Cyanobacteria bacterium GSL.Bin1
GTTTAACTTGCTTTGGATTTTTTTGAATGTAACTCCAAGTATATTTCATCGCACACCACACAAATTTTGTTTCAATCTTACCATGTTATTGCTATTATGGAGATGTCTAATGCTTCGGAGATGATGAACTAAAACCACACCATAAATCCGCCCTGGATTATTGACAATCTTGACTTCAAAAGGAAATCCTTTGACTTTACTGGTGATCGGACAAACGAAAGCAAGAGAAGAAATGCAATTAAATTCTTGAGGAGACATAACAAGCGCAAAACGCTTTCCAGATTGCTCGCGTCCTGTGCGAGGGTTAAGGTTAAGATGAACAAAGTCACCACGAGCAGGAATATACATGACTGGTTACCAAATTTCCTCACCCACGGGATCTCCCCAGTCAAATTCCCCTTCAAAATCTTCGGGCGTGACACCTTCAAGTAATTCATCTAAGGTATATTTCTTCTTGTGCTGTGGAATGAGGACAATCAATCCTTCTTCAGAAATGCTGAAAGAAACATTAGATCCTTCTTCAAGGTGAGCTTGTTGCGCGATTGCTTGTGGAATCCTTACCGCAAGGCTATTTCCCCATTTTTTAATTGATGTAGTCATGGTTTATGAATTTTATCCCCTCAGTATATACATTGTATCAACTTAATCTTAGAGATATCAAGCAAAGGTAATGCTTTTCTATGAAGAAACGGTAATTTGCGATCCTTGAACTGTTTTCGTTACTTCAATGCGGTGCTGGAAGGCTTCTTTAAACTGAGGCATATGCGTGACGGCAAGAATACAACAAAAGTCAGGCGCGATCGCGTTGATAGCTGCAATTAAACGTTCACAACCTTGGTTATCTTGGGTTCCAAACCCTTCATCTACAATGAGTAATTGTAAAGCGGTTCCCGCCCGTTGCGCTAACAGTTTGGCTAAGGCGAGACGAATCGCAAAATTAATGCGAAAGCCTTCTCCACCGGAATAAGTTTCATACGCCCTAGTTCCATGAGCATCAGCGATAATAATATCGAGGGTATCAATGAGTTTGGTTTGCTTTTTGGATCGTCCTTTTCCGGCTTTTTGGGTAAGGAATTGAACATGCAATTGGTTTCCGGTTAAACGGCTAAGAATTTGATTGGTTTGGGCTTCGAGTTGCGGTAAAACATTTTCAATCATTAAGGCTTGAATGCCATTTTTACCAAAGGCTTGCGAGAGTTCTTTATAAACAGCTTCTTTCCGCTTGAGGGTTTTGAGTTGTTCTTTAGAGTTTTGATATTTGGTTTTTAATTCCTCAAGATAATGCAGTCGTTGTTCTAGTTTGCCTTTTTCCGATAAGTAACTATCTAGCTGTTGACGGTGTTGCTGCGTTTTCTGTTCTAAGTGTTTAATTTCAGTGCGAACATCGCTAATCGTTTTGATTTCTTCATTTAAAGTATCAAGTTGCTGCTGAGATTCGGTTTTCTCTTTTTCTCGATTCTGGAGACGGTCGTTTAGTTCAGTTAATTCTTGCTGTTTGTTCGGGAACTCTACTTTAGCTTGTTGCAGTTGCTGATATTTTAGTTGACTATTTTGTGCTGCTTGCACTTGATTAATGACTTCAGTATGGCGCGATCGCGTATAGCCTAACTCTTCGATTTCTTGTTCAATCCTTTGCAGTTCTTCCCTAAAACTGGTTTCGGTTTCTGCTATTTTTTCTTGGATTTCATTTCGAGATTGTTCTAACTCGGGTTGGCGCTGGTTAATCTTTTCTACTTCTTTTCTGGCGTCTGCCAGTTGTTCGGCTTTACGATCTGCGTAGCGTAAATTATCCACCTTTTCTCGCGCGATCGCGTGCGTCTTTTCATCGTAATTAATCTCGGTTAAGCGCTGTTCTAAGTTTTGTAATTCAATTTGATACTCTTCTGCATAAGTTTGTTGTTCTAATACAACTTGAATTTCTCGTTTTTCCCGATTAAAATTTGAGATTTTTTCATGGAGATCGCACACCTCATCAAAGTAAGATTCTAGTTGTCCACTGCGAGAGACTAACTGATCATATTCGGCTAATTCTTGGCTGATTGCTTCATATTCTTGGACATATTGATCCAATTCGCGCTTTGATTTCGCTAAATCTTCCCAAATTGTTGCTTTTTCGGTTTCAATCGCTTGATACTCTTGTTGGGTTTTATCCGTAACCCGTTGCTTATGTTCTTCATCAAGGGGGCGTTCACACAAGGGGCAACTCGCTTCTGGATTTTGCAATAATTCTAATTTTTTAACTAAATCTTCTAACTGTTTTTCATAAGTTTTTTCTGTTTGCTGCAGTCTCGCTTGCACTTCTTGTTGCTGTTGTCGTTTTTCTTGCAAACGTTGGGAATAATTCTGCTTTTTCTTAAGCTGATCCAACTTTTCTTGAATGGAATTATATTCTGCTTCTCGTACTGGAAATTGGGCTAATTCTTGCTGTAATTCTTGTTGGTTGGTTTCAATTTGTTCTAAACGGGCTTTTCTTCGTTCTGCTTCGCGGTCAATTTCTAATTGTAGCGTTTGACGGCGTTGCATTAATGGAGAAACTTCTTGTTGCAGTTGATCCAGTTCTTTGAGGCGTTCACGGGCTGCATTGAGTTTGGTTACTGCTTGATTAATGTCATCGGCTTGCTGGAGAATTTTTTGGGCAGCTGCTTCTTGGGTTTGTAAGTTTTCTAATTCACTGTCTAGGCGTTGTTGCTGGAGTTTAAATTCATTAATTTTCTGTTGTTGCTGTTCTTTAAGCTGTTGATACCTTTGATTTAAATCTTGATAAATTTGAAACTTTTGAGAGAGCGTTTCTTGTTCTTTTTGCAGATCGAGATAAGTTTGGTACGCTTGATTAATTTCTGATTCTTGTTCTAACAGTTGCGTCAGTTCAGAGAGATTTCGCTGAAGTTTTTCTTGCTGCTGTTGGAGTTTTTTGCACTCTTCATTAAGAGTTTGATGCTGTTGGTTATACCAGTCGATTTGTTGCTGCTTGGCTTGCCTTTGGTAATCTAAAGTTTGTAACTTTTGTAGTTCTGCTTGATCGCTTTCGTAAGTTGCTTGTAACTGTTGATAATTGGCTTCAACGGTTGCTAAAGATTCCTCAATGGTCTTTTTTTGGGCTAACTCTTTTTCCGTTGGGGCTAAACTTTGTTCTAACTGTTCGCTTTGTCCTTTCAATTTTCGGGAAATATCTTTCGCTTCTTCCGATAACGTTTGATATTGATCCAGTTTTAATAATTCGGCGAGGACTTTCTTCCGTTCTGTAGGAGAACGCAGCATAAATTCATCGGCACGTCCTTGACGTAAGTATGCTGAATTAATGAAGGTATCATAGTCTAATTTCAGTAAATCATTAATTTGCTTTTGTGTCGCTTTAACCCCTTTTGCAGTTAACGATTGAAATTGATGATTGTGTTGAACTTGCAGTTCTAAAGATGCACTTTGTCCTCGGCGACGACGACGCAAAATGCGATAAGTATCCCCATTACATTGAAAGCGAAAGTCCACCTGTACTTCTTGAGCGCTAGAATTAATCACATCTTCATCAGAAGCGGTGCGCGTCTTTCCCCATAATGCCCAAGTGATGGCTTCGAGAAGCGAGGATTTTCCGGCACCATTTGCCCCACAAATACAAGCGGTATGCAGTCCGTTAAAGTCTAAGGTTGCTTGTTGATAACTGAGAAAATTGGAAAGAGTCAGTTGCTTGGGAATCATAGGCGTCAACCGCGCGAGCAAAAAATCTTTTCGGGAAACTTTACCTTCTGAAAAGAAAAAGCCCCTACCAAATAGTAATCCGAAATCGGTAGGGGACGCCAACTTTAATAATTCCAACCACTCAATTTAACCGTATTGTTCTTCGGGATCAAGATTGAACAACCGTTGCAGAGACTGCACAGTACGACGACGCATTTCAATATCTTGTTGTGCCCGGAGTTCTACCATCGGTTCGTGGAGAATTTTATTGACAATCCCGCGAGTGAGGGCTTCAATCACTTCTTGATGTTTTTCTGCAAACTCAGTTCCGAGACGAGAGAGGGCTTTTTCTAATTCTTGTTCGCGGATGGTTTCCACTTTTTCCCGCAGACAGCTAATGGTGGGAACGGTTTCGAGGGAACGCCACCACACTTCAAACGATTCGACTTCTTCATCTAGCAATGCTTCGGCTTCTTGCGCCATTTGCCGACGACTCGCGGTATTTTTTGCCACCACTTGTTTCAAGTCGTCCACATTGTAACTATGCAAATGTTCTAATTCTTTAACATCACTGGCAATGTTGAGGGGAACAGAAATGTCAAACAGTAAGAGGCGACGTTCGGGGTCGAGATGTTGTTCTAATTTCGCACGATCTAAAATTGGTTCACTGGCTGCGGTACTCGTAAAGACGAGGTGAGATTCACTAATTACCGTCATCATTTCTTCAAGGGGATGCAGTTGCAGTTCCACCTCAGTAAATTGTTGGGCCAGATCTGCCGCCCGTTTTGGAGACCGATTCACAATGGCAATGTTGGTCGCCCCTTTGGCGATGAGATGTTGCACTAATAACCGTGCCATTTTTCCCGCACCAATAATTGTGCAGTGGTAACTTTCTAAATTATCTACTTTCCTTTGAGCAAGTTCGACTGCAGCAGAACTAATGGACATCGCACCCGTTCCTAAATTCGTATTACTGCGCACTCGTTTGCCAGCCGAGAGGGCTTGTTTGAAGAGTCGATCGAGCAATCTGCCAATACCTTGATGCTTTTGCGCTAGTTTGTGGGCGTGTTTGACCTGAGACAGAATTTGTCCTTCCCCTAACACTAAGCTGTCTAATCCTGCTGCCACTCGCATCAGATGACGCAGGGCATCTTGATGGAGGAGGATAAACAGATGGCGTCGCAGTTGAGAGATGGGGTAAGCACTGCGTTCGGAAAGGAACTGAGTAATTTCGTGAACCCCTTGTTCGGCATCAGTGATGACGGCATAAATTTCTAAACGATTGCAAGTGCTGAGGATCGAAATCTCCTCAATGTGAGGCAGTTGACACAAGTGCGCGATCGCGCCTTCAATCGCATGATCTTGAATACTTAATTTTTCTCGCACCGCCACTGGGGCAGTTTTGTGGCTTAAACCGACAACTACAATGTTCATGTGTTCTCCCAAGGATATTGTCTTCTTCGCGTCAGTCAAAAAAAATTTATAAATTTTATGGAGTCTAAGGGATCTCCCCTCTATCTTTTGCAATTTATACGGAATTGTGTGCCAAAAGATAGATTTTGAAAACAAACTTTGTAAAATTTTCTAAATTGCAAAGTTAGTCATTGGTCATTCGTCATTGGTCATTCGGGAACAATAGGCAACACGGGATCAAAGATTCTCCTTGTCTCCCCCTCTCCACGTCTTCACCGATCAGCGTGACAGTTCTAACCTAAAAATGATTTCCTCCTTCCCCCCTCTCCTTGTCTCCCTCTCTTGGAAGCTAGTCACTACTCAAAAGAGCTAGTGTCACGTTTCCGACTAGCTGCTAGCTGTCCGCGAATATTCACACCATAGGGAACTAACTAAGTCAGACGCCCAACGACTACGGGTCATCTTTCCCTGTACTAACGCAGCACCATGATTAATCGCAAGTAAAAGGGTGCCAATCATCAACGCCACCTGCAGGGCAGTGGGGGCGAATTTGGGAGTCATGAGAGGTTGCATAAATTCCAGAAAAGGCTTCATCAGAGATTGAGATCGGCTGAGTCGTTCCTTTGTTGAATTTTTTTGCGTAACGCTTTGAGGGCTGGACTTCTACCTAATTTTCGACTTTTTTCCAAGAGTTCTTTGACGAGATTGGGAAGCGGTAGCTGGGAAAAGGTTGGACTCGTAGAAACGAGTTGATATTGGTCAGATTGCAAAACATACAGTTTTAGTTCGCCACCGTCATAAATCCATAATTCCCTAACCCCTAGTGCTACATAGGCATCAAGTTGGGTTTTTGAGGTAACATCAATTTCCAAAGCTAAATCTGGCGGTGGATCAATCGTGAGATCAACGCGACGTTTCCCACGCATTTGCCAATGATTCTGAATGTAAAAACACTGGTCTGGTTCAATGCCACTACCCATCGTTTTTTGCTTAAATGTAGTGGAACCAAAGCATTCGCAGTCTATTTCTAATTCTTCTAACAGGATTTTAATCAGATCGCTAATTAGTTCTTGATCAACCTCATGTTCTGGGGTAGGCATCCTGATTTCTAAAATTCCTTGATAGTATGCAATGCGGGTGGCACGATGTTCTCCCAGTTCGGTTAGAATCGCTTCAAACTCATGCCAATTAATATCTCGAAGCAATAATCGTTGACCAAGGGGAATGTCGAGTTGCTGAAGTTGGAGAGTCACCATAACGGGTTTTGTAAAGTTAGATCGCAGCACACTATAACAACCATCTTAAGTGAAACTTATGCCGTTCGGATCTCGGCTTGAAGCCTGTTGCGTGTTTCCTAGTGGGCTATCAATTTTGTCGTGAGGGATGAGTGTAGTGATCTTTTCTCCCTTATCCCCTTGTCTTCCTTGTCTTCCCTATCCCACCTCAACCTATTATTTCAAAACGGACGGATGACTAGACTCTAAGCCACTGATGATTAAATTCCTAGATTGAGCTTTATTATTGATCGTCGCGAGGAAAAAGACTCGTGCTCACCGCAATCTTTGAGTCTAAAGCCTCGCCCTTTAGGGCGACTTTACCCAGTTATTTTTGGGGTAAGATTGACGTATCTGTTTTCGGTCGGGTCGAGCCATGTTAGTCAGGGAAGCCAAACTCAAAAAGGGCACACTAGAGCAATACCAAGCCCTTGATGAAGCGATCCGTACGGGACAGTTCATCAGAAATAAGTGCCTGCGTTTGTGGATGGATGCCGAGAATTGTACTAGGGCTAAGATGCATGCTCTGTGCAAAAATTTGGCTACTGAGTTTTCTTTTGCTAGGAAACTGAATAGTATGGCTCGACAGGCTCACGCCGACCGTGCTTGGCAGGCAGTTAAACGCTTCTATGAGAATTGTCGCAACGGAGTTAAACCTGTTGGCTATCCCAAGTTTAAGAAGCATAGCCGCTCGGTCGAATACAAAACCAGTGGCTGGAAACTATCAGAAGACGGCTACTATCTAACTTTCACAGACGGTTTTGGGGGGGGAACTTTCTCTTTATACTGTAATGGACAAGCAAGAGAAGACATCCTCCGAAGCAAGATTAATCGTGTGAGAGTAATTCGTCGTGCTGACGGCTACTACGCTCAGTTTTGTCTAGATGTTGAACGAGTGGAAGAAGGAACTTATACCGGTGAAGTGGTTGGGATTGATCTTGGTCTTAAGTATTTTATTAAAGACCAAAAATGATAACCCAATCATCTATCCTCAGTTTCTTAGAAAGTCCGAAGGCAGACTTAAGAAACTCCAACGTCGTTTGAGTAAAAGGCATCGACCTGGTAAAAAGCACGGGACCAACTACCACAAAGCACGTCAGCAACTAGGGAAACAGCACCTTAAAATCCAACGCCAGCGTAAAGATTGGGTAATTAAACAAGCCCAAGCGTTAGTAGCATCTAGCGATGTCGTGGCTTATGAGGATTTAAGAGTAGCCAACCTAGTTAAGAACCATAATCTGGCTAAATCCATTTCTGATGCTGCATGGAGTCAATTCACAAGTTTCCTAGACTACTACGGAAAGGTTTTTGGAAAAGCCGTCGTCGCAGTTAACCCCGCGTTCACTAGCCAAGACTGTCATCACTGTGGACATAGAGTTAAGAAATCTTTAAGCACTAGGACTCATAAGTGTCCAAACTGTGGAATGGAAACCTGTCGCGACACCAACGCCGCGTTGAATATTCTCAAGCGTGGTATGGAAGGATTGGGAAGGGAATGGACAAACAACAGTACCCAAGGGCATTGGGGAACTGGAGGGAAACCTCAAACGACTGGGGAGACTCCCGCCTCTGCTGATGATGAGAAATCTGATTTAGTAAGCGGTGTCACTGAACCAGTAACTGCGTAGCAGGAATTCCCGTCCCTCCGGGGCGGGGAAAATGTCAAAATAGAGGTCTGAATATTGATACTGTAATGGCTTGAGTTAGGAAAAATGAGTAGAGATGGGATCGGAATTCGCACGGCACAGGAAATGGCGGAACGCGAAGTGGGACAAATTCATGTTTATGACGGAGAAGGAAAAGGGAAATCTCAGGCGGCTTTGGGCGTGGTCTTACGTTCCATTGGTCTAGGAATTCACTCCCGAAGCACAAATCGGGTGCTGTTACTGCGATTTCTGAAAGGAACCGAACGGGTTTATGATGAAGATGCGGCGATCGCTGCTCTGCAAAAAGGCTTTCCCCATCTGATTGACCAAGTGCGCACCGGACGCGCTGAATATTTCGGTAGGGATGAGATTACGCCCTTTGATGAACAAGAAGCCATCCGCGGTTGGAATATTGCCAAAGGCGCGATCGCGTCAGGACTCTATTCCATTGTTGTCCTCGATGAACTGAATCCGGTTTTAGATTTAGGACTCCTTGCGGAAGCAGAGGTGGTAGAGACCCTCAAAAATAAGCCTCAACCCTTAGAAATGATTGTTACCGGTCGCGCTGCCCCTCAATCTATTTTAGACGTTGCTAACCTCCACTCGGAAATGAAGCCTCATGCTGCTACGGATGCGGCGTTAGAAGGGATTGAAATTTACACCGGAGATGGCAAGGGAAAATCCACCAGTGCCTTGGGTAAGGCTTTACTGGCGATTGGACGAGGGATTGATCAAGACCAATCCCATCGAGTGTTGATTGTGCAATGGCTGAAAGGGGGAACGGGCTACACCGAAGATGCGGCGATCGCGGCGTTGAAAGCTAGTTATCCGAAACTGATTGACCATATCCGTTGTGGTCGCGATGCCATTGTCTGGCGGGGAAAACAGCAACCGGAAGATTATGAAGAAGCCGAACGCGGTTGGAATATTGCCCTTGACGCGATTGAGTCGGGTACCTATAAAACCATTATCCTCGATGAATTAAATCCCACAGTTGACTTGGAATTATTGTCCGCAGAACCAGTTGTCAAAGCCTTATCGGCAAAACCGGATGGGACACAAGTCATTATTACGGGACGTTGCTTCAATCGCCATCCCTTCTTTGATCTCGCTAGTGTCTATTCCGAAATGGTCTGTCATAAACACTATGTCTATGATGGGGTTGAGTTGAGGCGTGGCGTTGATTATTAGTCATTGGTCATTAGTCATTAGTCATTTGTTGTCCACTAGACAACGAAATACTGTCTAGAGAATGCTTCTACAGTTTGCTAGAATGCCAAAACTTGATTGCTCTTAATTACACCTATGGTCAAAATTAACGAAAACTACCTCAAACTGAAAGCGGGTTATCTCTTCCCGGAAATTGCCCGTCGTGTGAATACCTTTGCTGAAGCCAACCCCGATGCGCAAATCATTAAACTGGGGATTGGCGATGTGACTGAACCCTTACCCCAAGCCTGTTGTGATGCCATGGCAAAGGCAGTGGATGAAATGCGCGATCGCGCCACCTTCCAAGGGTATGGACCGGAACAAGGGTTTGCCTGGTTACGGGAAAAAATTGCCACTCACGACTACCAAAGTCGCGGTTGTGACATTTCTGCCGATGAAATTTTTATCTCCGATGGCTCAAAATGTGACACAGGGAACATTTTAGATATTCTGAGCGAAAAGAATACTATTGCGGTAACCGACCCCGTTTATCCGGTTTATGTGGATACCAATGTCATGGCAGGACATACAGGACCGGCGAATGAAGAGGGCAAGTATGAAGGGCTAACCTACATTCCCATTACTGCTGAAAATAACTTTACGGCAAAAATTCCCACGGATCAAGACATCGATTTAATTTACTTGTGCTTTCCTAATAATCCCACCGGTGCTGTCGCCACTAAAGAACATTTACAAGCCTGGGTAGATTATGCCAATGCCGTGAATGCGCTCATTTTATTTGATGCCGCTTACGAAGCCTATATTACTGACCCCAGTCTTCCCCACTCCATTTACGAAGTGGAAGGGGCAAAAAATTGCGCGATCGAGTTTCGCTCTTTCTCGAAAAATGCCGGATTTACTGGCACGCGCTGCGCCTTGACGGTCGTTCCCAAAAATCTAAAAACCCAAGCCTCAGACGGATCAGAGGTGCAATTGTGGCAACTTTGGAATCGCCGCCATTCCACGAAATTTAATGGCGTCTCCTATATTGTCCAACGCGGTGCAGAAGCAGTTTATTCCGAACAAGGTCAAGCCGAAGTCAAAGGTTTGATCAACTTCTACTTAGAAAATGCTCAAATTATCCGTGACAAACTCACTGCTGCCGGTTTAACCGTCTATGGTGGCATCCATGCCCCTTACATTTGGGTCAAAGCTCCAGCAGGACTTTCGAGTTGGGACTTATTTGATAAGTTATTATATTCAGCCCATATTGTCGGTACCCCTGGTTCTGGCTTTGGTGCGGCCGGAGAAGGCTATTTCCGAATTTCCGCCTTCAATAGCCGAGAAAATGTCAATGAAGCGATGAGACGCATTACTGAAAATTTAAAGGTTTAATCCACTTAATTCCCCTAACTTGATTTCAGTTGGGGGAATTACTATTTTTCGGTCTAAAAACTGCTTTTGATGTGAGAAGAATTATTTTTTAAAGCACACCAATTGGCTTTTGTTATGTCATCATTAAATCGCAATTAGCCTGAGACTCACAGCCGGATCAGGCTCATTTTTCGTTAGCGCGATCGCGTGCTTTGACCGTGGCTCCTCTATTCCTGATTGTCAATAATTGTAAAGAATCTTATTCAGGGCTAGATGTTAAATTAGGTGAAGATAACTCGATTTTCGAGAAGTATTCAGGAATTGTCTTCAAAAATTAGCAACTAGCATAGTTAAACTTATGATTTCAGCTAAATCTTTTTCTCTAGCCTTACTATTATCTCCCCTTGCTTGGAGTCTGAACGCGATCGCTGCAGAGGCAAAACCTCCAACTCCAGCTACAGTCACCACAAATGCGAGTGTATTAGCACAAGAAAGCCATTCCTCTCAGCAGGAAGCCAATCCCCCGCAAAAAGACGAAACACTTACGCAACTCCGCCGTCGTCAGAGAACCATTCGTCGTCGAGCCGTTAATCCCAATTATCTAGGGGTGGGGTTAAACGTTGGGTTTGATGGTGACACCGCTCTAGGTGACACTGAATTTGCAATTAATGGCAGAATTAAAATTACCCCTGATATTTCCTTCCGCCCCGGCGCAATTATTGGGGAAAATGCTGTCATTTTAGTACCTGTCACTTACGACTTTACCGCTCAAGGCTTAAGCGTTGCTGAACGCTCGTTTAGCTTAACTCCTTATGTTGGTGGGGGCGTTTTCTTCACCACGGATGAAGACTCTGAAGATGATTTAGGCGGGTTAGTCACAGCCGGGGTAGATATCCCGATTTCTCGCCAATTTACAGCCAATGCCGGTCTAAATGTTGGCTTTGTTAATGATGATACAGAATTCGGGTTATTACTTGGGATTGGTTACAACATTCCTGGAAATTAAGCCAGACTTTACAAGAGGGAGCAGAAAAACCAAGCATCAACTTTCCAGTATGCTTTTTTTAACTCCCTCACCGATTACATTTGAACACGGTCAACACTTAAGTTATTCCGAAGACCGAAGCCTTAATTAGGTAGTGCGTTCTCATTGGAAAGTCTACGGAATTTTTTGCATATTCTTTGTTACAAAGTGAATATTCGTAAAGTAAAACTAGATTGAGGTACCTAACATCGATAAACTGAAGACTTAGGAGCATAGTGTGAGCCAATAAGCAATTAATTCACGTAATAGAGATCAACTATGTCTAAGAATGTCTTCGTTGTTGGCGCCGATGCGTTCAATTGCCAGCAGTTGAAACATATTCCCGGCGCAGAGGAGTTTAATTTTCATAATCTGCTTACTTTTGACGAAGTGAAAGGTGGGGGTCATTACCCTCCCTTTGATGAATTATTGGAGCAGGCAGAGGAGCAGTTACAACATTTTTCCGGTTCAATCGATGCCATTATAGGTTACTGGGATTTTCCAGTGACTTCCATGGTACCACTGCTATGTGCTAATCATGGGCTGCCAGCCCCTTCAGTCGAAGCGGAAATGAAATGTGACCATAAGTTCTGGAGTCGTCTGGAACAGCACGCTGTAGTGCCAGAACATACACCGGCTTTCGGTGCAATCAATCCGTTTGCTGATGATCCGTTGGCTAGTATCAAACTAGATTACCCATTTTGGCTAAAGCCGATTAAAGGTACAGATTCTTTACTAGCTTTCAAAGTTTGCAATCGTAAAGATTTTGATCATGCTCTGTCCCAAATTCGGGAGGAGATTATACACATTGCTCGTCCGTTCAATCAGCTTTTGGCTCACGTAAAGTTACCGCCTGAAGTAGCAACTGTCGATGGCTATCACTGTATTGTTGAAGCGTTAATGACAGGACACCAATGCACGATTGAAGGACATGTCTATCAGGGAGAAGTTCATACCCACGGTATTATTGATTCCATCAACTACCCCGGTCGTTCCTCATTTTTCCGTTATCAATATCCTTCACGTTTACCCAAACGCGTGAAAGAGGAAATGATGAGATCATCTCAGCGTCTGATGAAACATATTGGTTATGATAACGGGGCATTCAACATTGAATATTTTTATGACCCTCGCCACGAACACTTAATGATTCTGGAAATCAATCCTCGCATTTCCCAGTCTCATAGCGTGATGTTTCAGATGGTAGATGGTGTTTCTAATCATCAAATTGCTTTGGAGCTAGCACTGGGACGCCAACCCAATTTCCCACGCCGTCAAGGGGAATACGGCTGTGCTGCCAAGTTCCATGTCCGTCGCTTTGAGAATGCCTATGTCACCAAAGTTCCAACAAAAGAAGAAATCAAGAAAGTACAGGAACAGGTTCCTGGTGTAGAAATTGATCTGATTGTGCGTGGAGGGATGCTACTTTCCGAGTTAATCGAGCAAGATAGCTACAGCTATGACCTAGCCCACGTTCATATTGATGCACGAGATCAAAAAGAGTTGCTAGCAAAATATCACCAGGTACTTGAGCTACTCCCTCTAGAATTAGAAATTTCCACAGCAAAGGAGAAAACAGCACACGTTTCCTAGCATAACTCTCTCTCGAGAAACACCATTGGTTACTGGGGTTGAGCCACTAATTCAAAACCTAAGTCAAGTGCCTTTTTCTAAAGAAGCTAAGGCAGTCTGTAGTGAAGTTTTCTGGGAAATCTGTTTCTTTCATTCATAATGGGTGCGATCGCGCCCCTAGGGCGCTTTCAAGAAACACGAGCCGAAACCCTTGTAAAATCGATATTTTAAATACTGAGTTCCCAGAGTTCATCCAACGCTATATGAAGGGGAACCACAATGTGGCAAAGCCACCGTCCTACGGGGATCGCGTCTCAAACTCCCTCTCAAAGCGGATTCCATGATAATGTACCCAGTAGATGCGACTGAAAAATGGCTGAAATTCTCTCACAGCAACAGTTTTCTTTTTCCCCTTTTCCGAAGTTCCGTTAAATTAGCTTCTGTTAGGTTTCCAACGAAATTACCATCAAACTCAACCATGCAAGCTATTGAATTTAAAACAATTCTCCAAAATGGAATAGTTACACTCCCCCCTGAATATGCCAGCCAATGGGAAGGGAAAACGATCCGCGTCCTGGTTTTAGATGATTCTGAACCAGTAGAAGAATTAGTCCAGCCCAGTCAAACCTCACCTTTTCAGGCAATTTCTCTCAAGACTAAAGGGTTTAAGTTTAATCGAGAAGAGGCGAATGCCCGTTAACATTTTTCTCGATACCAATATCATTATCTATGGATATTCTGAAGATGAACCTGACAAACAACAATGTGCCGTTCAATCTCTGCAAGCGGGAACGCCTTGGATTAGTACCCAAGTTCTGAATGAAACCATCAACACCTTACGGCGCAAATTTCAACTCGATTATGCTCAAATTGAAGCTGTGGTTGAGGAACTAACCCAACAGCTTAAAGTAGCGATTGTCTCCACCACTACTATCCAAAATGCTCTCGCGATCGCTGAAAGATATCAATACAGTTACTTTGACAGCTTAATTATTGCCAGTGCTCTTGAGATGGAATGTGATTATCTTTATAGTGAAGACCTTCAAGCCGGGCAAAAGATCAATAATCAATTAACGCTGGTTAATCCTTTTGTTGATTTCACCACCTCCTGATAAAGCTCCTGAGAATGCTAAATGTTTTGACAAACGTGCGCTTATCAAATTCTTATCTTTTTCTGAACCTTGATAATAGAATAGTGTTATTAATCGCGCGGTAGATCATGCTTAATGAAATATCAGATCGTATTATTAACTATGCAGGAGTCAAAATCAGCGACACTAATCTGTTACCAGCAACAAATAATTAGTTACTGTACGACAAGTAATGGAGAATAGGGGACTCGAACCCCTGACCTCTGCGGTGCGATCGCAGCGCTCTACCAGCTGAGCTAATTCCCCAATCAGTTACCGATCTTAACATCTGCCAGTTGTTGCTTCACCCGTTCGAGTTCCAGTTCTTGCAAATAGTCCACCGTCCAGTTGGCTTGCCGTTGCAACATATGAAACGGATAAGTATTGGCGACGCCAACCACCTGCATCTGCGCTCGTTTTCCGGCTTCAATCCCACTGGGCGTATCTTCAATGACGATACATTGCTCCGGGGTTAGATTTAAGTCAGAGTACTGTTCGTTTAATTTTTCGACGGCGGTTAAGTAACCTTGTGGGTCGGGTTTACTTTGGGTGATGTCGTCGCTAGTTAAGACAACAGCAAAGGCTTCCCGAATTTTAAGGCGATCTAAAACATATTCAACATTGTCTCGACGTGCGCCGGTGACTAATCCGAGGACTAAACCCGCTCCCCATAAGTCGCGAATAAACGCTTCCACCCCTTGATAAATCGGCAAATTGTCTGCTGCCTCTAGAGACTCTTGATATTTCTGGGCTTTTTGCGCCAAGAGTTTTTCTAAATACTCCTCACTCACAACCCGACCGCGACGCTCTAAAATGGCAGCTAGACAAGCGCGATCGCTGCGCCCCAAACAAAGTTCATTATGTTCTTGGGCATCGGGACGTAAGTTTTCCCCTAACAAAATCTCTTCAATCAAGCTTTGATGAAGGGACTCGTCGTTAATAATTACGCCGTTAAAATCGAATAATACAGCTTTCAAAGTCATCTTTAAGCAGGTGCCGTTGCCGGCATATCTTCATTTTCTTCAACCGTGACAGGAGAAGGAGTAGCAACCGGTTGCGGTTTTCGTCCGATATTGACTTGATGGACGCCCCAAATGGTATGGGTCTCTCGGGCAACAAAGCCAGTATTTTCTAGCCACACTTCTACATTTCCCTGAGCATACGCTTGAATATAGGGTTCTTCAAAAATATTGGTTAACCATTCAGAATGACGTAGGGTTTCTTGATTGCCATCTAAGAGTAAAAACTGTCCCCCGCCTTTGAGGAGACGAAAAGCTTCCCGGAGAATTGCTTGACTAATGCTAACTGGGGTTTCATGGAATAAAAGTGAGGCAGTGACGAGATCAAACGTTTCTCCTTCCAATCCAGTCTCTTCTGCTTTGCCATGACGCCATTGAATCGGTAGCTGTTGGGCTTGCCCTTTCCGTTCTGCCATAATCAACATATAAGGGGAGAGATCTAAACCAATCACTTGGGCATTGGGAAAAGCTTGTTGCAGTAAAACAGTAGTTGACCCCGTACCACATCCTAAATCGAGGATGCGTTGCGGTTGTCCTTGCACTAACTTCACGGCATCTTCTCGAACCCAAGTTTCATGGGGCGGAACGAAATAGCGGGTGATGGGATCGTAGGTAACAGCGGCATCGGCAGTGAGGTAGCCCCCGCTTACACCGTGAAAATTTTGCGATTGGTAGTAATTCGGATATTCTAGGTTAGGGTTAGCAATGCGATCGCGCTCTCGCTCCCAATCGATGCTTTCTTTTAATTGTTTCAGCTGTTCACTATCGATCAAATTGCTAACAATCGGTTTCAAAAATTGTTCCCAAAGGGTATCAGTCCGTACGCTCATCGTTTCCTTAGTCGGCAAAAGACATCATTATTAAGAAATTTTAACGTTTAATCGCAGGTCAGAAACGTTCCCATGCAACAAAAGCCCAGTGCCAAAACAGCAATTCTTTGTGGCTATTACGGTCAGGATAACGTCGGGGATGATGCTCTCCTGATGACGTTGCTGCAAATGCTCCCTGCCCGAATCCAACCGGTGGTCTTATCGGCAGCGCCGCAAAAAACCAAAGACAATTTACAAGTTCCTGCTATCCCCAATCGCTCGGCTTTTCCAATTTTAAAAGCGCTGCAAAAAGGCGACTATTTCATCTGGGGTGGGGGTAGTTTAATGCAAGATGTGACCAGTTTACGCAGTCCCATCTATTATGCCGGATTAATGGCGTTAGCGCAGCAGCGAGGATTGCAAACCATCGCGTGGGCACAAGGAGTGGGACCCTTAAAATCCGCTTTTGCCCGTTGGCTCGCCCGCAAAGCCTTAATCGGATGTGACAAAATTAGTGTGCGCGATCGCGCTTCTGTCGAATTATTAAGTACTTGGGGCTTATCTCCCCTCCTGGCCCCGGATCCGGTATGGGCTCTAGAAAGTGAATCGTTTCCGAAACTTTGGGAACTTCCAGCCCCCCGGGTGGCAGTAACGTTACGACAACATCCGCAACTGACTCGCCCGAAAATTAAAGCGCTAACCACCGCTCTGGTTTCTTTTCAAAAAGCAACAGAGACTTGCATTTTACTGGTTCCCTTTCAACCGCAAGACCAATCTCTGGCGGAGGAAATCGCCGGTCAACTTCCCGATCCGAAAGCAGTGATTAGCGGGGAAACCCCCACTCGCCTGAAACGACTATTTCACGGAGTCGAAATGGCAATTGGGATGCGCTACCACAGTTTAATTATGGCCGCAGCAGAAGAATGCCGGTGTTTCGCCTTGAGTTATGATCCTAAAATTAGTCAGCTCATGACCGAATTTGATATCCCCGGTTGGGAAGTGTCAAATATTCCCGATGATCCAAATATGATTACTAAAGCCTGGTTAGAGCATTATGCCAATGGGGAAGGGTTAACCCCAGATCAAATTCAATCCCAGCGCGATCGCGCTCTCATGCACAAAGATTTATTAGTCGAGTTTTTTCAAGATTAATGCCTCCGATTGATTAGACAACATGACCTCCCCGCGCGATCGCCAAACCCTGCAAATTCGCCTCAAAGCCGATCTTTCGCGACCGGAATTACTAGCCGGCTTAGAGGCGTTACTGCAGCTGGGTTTAATTGATGACAATCAGGTGAGACAATTAGCCCGCTTGCGATTAAGTTGCCAGATTCCCGAGCCAGTCATCGCCCAACAACCGGAACCGCTCCCTCCACCTCAGCTCTCTCTCCCACCAGCGCCCTCACTCACGACAGAAGAAAAAGTAGACAATTTCCTCTCGCGAGCTTGGAACGCTTTTCGCGAGGAACTCAGTGTCCGCTGGTTATTATTTTTGGGCGTGTTTGCCGTTTTGGTTGCATCGGGCGGTTTGGCTGCGACGCAGTGGGAATATTTTTCTCCCGTCGCGCAATATCTGGTGTTATGGGCTTATACCCTGAGTTTTGGCGGCATCGGCACTTGGCTTGCTAGACAGCCGCGATCGCGCTTGACCGCCAGTGCTTTACAAACGATTACTACTCTACTGATCCCGATCAATTTCTGGGCTATGGATACGCTGATTGGCTGGGAAAACCCTTTCTCTTGGCTAATCATTGCGCTAGCAGCAATCACCTTGAGTCTTTGGCTGCTTTGGGACACTCAGCAACCCTTCCCTCTCGGTATCACTTTTTTAGGAACCAGTTATCTGCATTGGGGATGGACCATTGATCATTGGCCAATCGTAGCCGTTCATCTCGGCGCGATCGCGAGTACGGTGGTAATCATTCTCTTAGCGCGACCAGCGCAGCAGCGTTTTACCTTCAGCGTGTATGCGGTTGCCCTTTTATTAGGACGAGCAATTGGGGGGGTGGGTCTGCCGCTGACTGCCTTGGATTTGGCAATTGCTATTTGTGGGTGGTTGTTTACCATTAACCGAGCCGATCCAGAATCGCTAGTATCGAAAGTAATGGAACGTATTGGGGCAGCACTGCTGCTCGTGGCTTGGGGATTAGGCTGGGGAGAGCCGTTTCCTTGGCCCGCGGGGGTAGCAACTGCTTTTGCTTTAGAGTTCTTGTGGCGACGGCTGCGGCAGTTTTGGCGGCGCTGGCACTTGCTTGCCCTTTTCGCAGTGGGCTTTCAGGGCTGGGGGTTGCTGTGGCAATTGCTTCCAATTAGCACTCGCTCCCAATGGGTGGGATTTCTCGAAAGTAGCTTGAGCTTAGAAACCGGTCCGCCTTGGCTGCTACCGAGTCTGGGACTTTTCCCTTATTTGATTATTTTCCTGGGGCTGGTGAGGTGGTTGGATCAGGTTGAACAGCCTCAATTGGCTCGGTGGGGCGAAGGGTTGGTGTTGGGAGTGGGTGCCATTTTAACGGTGATTGCTGCGGTCTCTCCCAGCACGCGATCGCTGACGTTATTGTTTTATAGCCTCACCCTAACAATCATTATTGCGAATCGCGCCCGCGTCACTCTCATTTATTTGACTCGCATTGTCCTCTGGCTGGCGGTGATTTCGAGCGTTGATTGGATCTTTCCGACTTTAAGCCAGCAACAGTGGGGTAGTTTCTTCCTCGTAGCGATGGTGGGAGAGTGGTGGGTGAGCACGCAAGCAGCTTCTAGGGCTTACTCTCTCCTGCGACAAGTGGCACAACGCAGCGGTTGGTACTTTGGCTTTTGGTTTGCGGGCTGGAGTTTTGTGTTGTTGGGGCAGAGTGATGCCGGAACCCTTTGGCGGATTTTATGGTTGATCGCGCCCATTACCTTGACCTTAACCGCGAATTACCAAGAGGAAGGACGGCAAAAAATAGCTGCAAGATCCGCAATCATGGCTGCTTTCCTGGCACAAGGATTGTTGCTCTCTTCCCTGTGGACGCGCTTGCTGGGTTGGAGTGTTGCCACCGGATTACTGGTGATCAACGCCCGTTATTTTCCCAGTGTTCCGGTAATGATGCTGCCGGTGGGAGCTGCCCTCGCTCTAGGGGCATCGCCTTTTTGGGAACAACTACAGTGGCCCGGATGGACGGTTTGGAGCGCGATCGCGTTGATTATCCTTTGGTCAGCAACCGCTATCCTGGCGCGGCAGCGCAAGCGGACTGCCCTACTGTATGCTCGGGCAACGAATAATTGGGGAATCATGGTTTGTATTGGTGTGCTCAGCGCGATCGCGCTGCATGAGATGAGGGGAGTAGCCGGGCAATCGTTTTGGCAGTATCCCTTAGCAGCCAGTCTCACTACCCTGGCTTTGACAACTCGCTATTGGCAAGCCCCGAGAGCCATCACCGGCTATGGTGTTCTGATCGCCATTGAGTTAACTGCAATTGAAAGCTTGCATTTGGCAGGCGGAACGCTCTTCCATTTGGCAATGGTTAATCTCGGTTTAGGATTGCTAGCTCTGGTCAGTTATTATCGGCTGCCGACTCAGTGGATGACAACCAGTCTCGAAATTGCCCCCTTAGGGTTTGCTGGGGTAGCAATGATGAGTCGTCTTAATACTTTTACTGCCTATACGGGGTTACTCACTCTCGCAGCAGCGATCATTGCCTTATTTGTCGGCAGTCACCGCCAAACCTGGAAAGGAATTTCTTATCTGGCGCTGGTTGGCATTCTCCTTGGCAGTTATGAATTAGCCATTTTCCCCTTTCCACCTATCTCATTTCCCCAAAGTCTCTTCAATCTATTGTCCCTGCTAGTTACAGTAACGCTTACCCTTGCTCTGATGTATCGCAGTGGCGCTAGCTTTTTACATCGGCAAGCCCGAGAGACCATACTTGGGTTATCCCTTGGGGAATTGAAACGGATTGCTCATTGCCACTGGGGGCTAGCCGGATGCTTTGCCGTTATTGCAACCTTGATTTCCTCAGCAATTGCTAGTTCGCTCTCCTATCTCAATCTGGGGAATAGTCTCATCCTCACTGCTTATGTCCTGGTGCAAGGTTACCAAACTCGCCAGAATCGTCCCGTTGCCAATGCTTGGTTCACTGCGGGGTGGTTGACCAGTGAGTTAGTCATCACTGCTATCATTCATCTTGCCCAAGGCGATTGGTTGGCCTTTGCCACAAGCCATCTCATCCTGGGATTAGCTGCTCTGGTTGTGACTGCCCAATGGCGTCGCCGAGGGAATCCTGTTTCCCGCTTAGGGAGTATTGAACTTTTTCCCTTATTTCTAGCCAGTGTTGGCGTCGTGGCGCGTTACGGACACTTCACAGCAGCAACCGGCGGGTTAATTTTAGGCGCAGCAATCGTGGGGTTTGGGGTGGGGAGACGTCGCGAAAATTGGGCAATTTTCTCCCAGATTGCTCTGGTCGCCGTCTCTGTTGGTTGCTATGAGTTGATGATTTACGCCATCATCCAGAGCGAGAGTGGGTTAATGACCGATACGTTAACGCTTCTTGCGGCTGTAGCTGCAGGTCTTGCTCTCGTGCAACGGAGTCTCGCTTATTGGGCGCGATCGCGCGATCAGATTTTAGGATTAAGGGTGCCAACCCTCCGCCAGGCTGCCCATCTCCACTGGCTGGGAGGAAGTGTGCTGCGAATTGCTGCCATTGGCTTGGCCACAGAATCGGATCCGAAACAGGTTCCCCTGGGCATTGCCGTAAGCCTCATCCTGGGCATCTACGCTGTGATTCAAGGACGGGAACAAGCGCAGCGTTCTAGCAGTGATCATCGCACGATCCGCTCGGATTGGTGGGTGTATGTGGGACTGGTGCAATTGCTCGGTGTCACGGTTTATAGCCGCCAGCTTTGGGAAGAGTTAGCTGTTTTAGACCCCTGGACCGCCGCTCTTGCTTGTTTACTTGCATTGATTCTCTTACAGTTACCCTGGGGCAGTTGGGGCTGGAATCTAACCCCTTGGCACCGGATCGCGATCGCGCTGCCAGCAGTCAGAGTAGTTGCAACTGCGGTTGACATTGAGTGGTTTAATCTCTTCGTGATTGCCGGATTTTACGGACGCATTGCCTGGCGCACCCGGCAAATCCGTTGGAGTTATGGCAGCCTGGGATTAGTGGCTTGGGGAATCGCCCAACTCTTAGCTCGCTTCCAACAGGAAGATCCCCTTTGGTATGCTGTCTTAATTGGGTTACCGTTGCTCTATATCGCCAGTGTCGATCCGATGCTTCAGTCAGCAAACAGACGCGCTGCCCGCCACTGGTTACGGTTGTTCGCCACTGGGATCATGAGTGGTACGGCTTTGTTCTATCATTCTGAACTGGGTTTGGCACCCACCTTAATGGGGTTAACTCTCCTTTTGGCAGGGATTGCCTTACAAGTGCGGGCGTTTCTCCTGATTGGTACAGCCACCCTTCTTCTCACTGGCGGTGAGCAAGTACTTAGTTTTTCTCAGGCTTATCCGTTTGCGAAATGGGCGATCGCGCTAGTAGCCGGAATTGTTCTCATCGCGATCGCTGCCAGTTTTGAGTCTCAGCGCGATCGGATGATTTCTACGTTTCAAACCTGGCGAGCCCGCTTTCAAGAGTGGGAATAAAACGCGCTAGGGAACAGTGAACAGGCAATATCTTGTCTCCCTTGTCCCCCTTGTCTCTCCTCAACCCATCATTTCCCAACTGACCGACGACGATGTCCGTTCTTCTCGATAGAGTGCAATTGGGGTCATCTTCTTAAGTAAGCTAGAATATGATCGCTAGTTTCTGTTGTTCCAATCATAATCTCAGCCCCATTCAATCGGAATGGCAAACTAAGTTGTTCTCAATAAACTAGCACTGGTCGTTCCTTAATCAATTTAACCTAAAATTTACAATGTC
>JAAANX010000076.1 GCA_009909085.1 Cyanobacteria bacterium GSL.Bin1
GCACTCGTCAAAAAGCGAAACGAGCTAGCATGGATGTGGCGTATTTGTTGCAAGTTCTTAACGCTTCGATTCCTTTATACTCTAACCTATTTGAGACCTAAATTTTCTTGCGCTTACCCTGTTGCTACAACGCTTAGACTAGAAGTGATTTTTTTGAATTTCCCTGGCTTAGCCATTAGCTTTAAACATCCGATAAATGACAATAAACTCGTTGCTTGCAAGATTAAGATTATTTTATTAATTCTACCGAACTAAGTGGGCTAGATCAATGCGTAACATCCCCATTCAAGAAACACTTAAATATGTGTGAAAGTTAGGGCAGTTTTTTGATAATAAACTGTTATGTACCATTTTCCTTTAACAAAAATTCATCAAATTTTACGACCTGAGAATTGGGTTGACGAGTATCAAAATAGTAGCTGCTGACCGTTTGAGTCTCAGTGTCTAAAATACTAAACGCTGTAATGTCATTGCTCACAAGATAAGGTAATCTCTGACCATCATCGCTCAAAGGAGCAAGGGTTGGTACAACCGGTTTTAAGCCATTGGGATCTCCAGTCAGTGCATATTGCTCTTGATATTCTTCAGGAACATTGCGTTGTTGATCCTCCCAATGCGCCCCATAGGTATTCCCCACATTCGATGATTCTAAATAATGGGTTTTTCCAGCTTGGAAACGATTCCACAGGTGAGAATGACCAAAATAGACTAAATCGACACCCGCTGATTCCAGTAAAGGAACAACATCGCGAATTAAATAATCTTGATTGGGGGGATATTGGTAGCGAATGGCTTGAATTTTTCCTGAGGCATCTTGTTGGATAATTTGCTCGGGATCGGTATAAGGCGGAACCACGTTTCCTCCCAAAGAATGGGGGGGATGGTGAAGCATGACAATCTTATATTTAGCCTGTTGGAACGGTTGGCTTTGGACTTCTTGTTCCAACCATTGATATTGGGGAGTTCCTTTGGCAATGGGTTCAAAAATGATTTGTCCGTATCCCCAAGCTTCAGGATCGTTTAAGTTAGCTTCCGCTTCGTGATACTTCCCGTTGGCATTGGCATCGAGAGACGGTTTCCGCCACATATTAGTTGCGTAGAGAACGACCAGGCGAATGTCACCAAAGGTCGTGGCGTAGTATTTTTCTTCTCCCGGGATGCTTTGAGGAAGCGTGAAGATTTCTTGGTAGGTATCCGTATTGTAAGAATTCGCTTTAATCCAGTCTGTCTTAACCTTGGGGTCTTGCCGAGAATTGATTGTTTGGGCGTTTTGTTGGTAGAGTTGTTCGGCAACGGCTTTCGGAAACGCATCATTAAATTGCTGGTTAAGGCTGGCTGATCCCGAAAAACGTCCCATCACTTCATGATTGCCGATCGCGGGATATAAAGGGACATGTTGAATGAGTTCGCCGCCGGTATAAGTGGTTTCAGTCTCGTTTTTTTCCAATTGATAGTTGGCATTCCCCTGTAAACAAGGAAAAAAAGCACCGCCGCGGCTGTCATCAAACCATTCCGAGGCGCGATCGGGAACATTAACCAGATCCCCGGCGACCAATACCGCATCGATTTTGGGAATCGTTTCCGCAACTTTCTGTAAATTAGCAGCTGTCATCGGCTTTTGCTGATGGTCAGACGTGAGTAAAATCTTAAGCGGTTTTCCTGGCGGTGGTGCGGGAGATAAGCTAAACTGACGGCTTCTCAGCGTTTGACCGTCTTCTTTCTTGCTGGTTATGTAGTAAGGAAACCGTTCCTCAGCAGAGAGATGAGTCGCTTGTGCTTCATGACGCCAGATTTCTCGAAAGAGGGGTTCTTGGGAAACTTCGCTGCTGAAATGAGGGACATGGGACTCTTGATCCTCGCGAACGCGGGTGAGTTTTCGCGTCGTTGCTGTGACTTTTTGTTCTAGGGAATTGCCATAGGTTAAAGTATGTTCCACTCCTGGAAATTCTGTAAACCAAATCACCCGTACAGAATCGGCAGTCGGAAGTTGCAGAAAGGGGTCACTCAAGAGACCAGAATTGGGAGAACGATTAGGAGTAGACATATCTTGGGGGTCGCGATCGCTAACCAGGAAAATAGTAGCACTCACAACGGCAATGAGAAGGAATAGTGGAAGGAAATAGAAACGCGCCAACATAAGAGAGCAAAGTGTTGGTCTTTGATGAAATTACTTTAGGAAAATTCTAGCTAATCAAAAATTAAGACTTGGGTTTTGGCTCATCGATTATATTTTTAACTAAGTGGTTATATAGTCGATATATTATTGCTTAAACACCATATTTCGTCTTGGATTCAACGGAGTGATTGTAGACGGAAGGGGGACTTAATCATTGATGTTCCGCCATTGTTGGCTTTGCTTGCGGTTCGTGTGCAGTTCTAAGACTCGTATGCCTATTTTGGGTAAAGGGTCTAATAATATGCTTAATTCTTGCCAGTTGCTAATGAGTTTATGTTCAATCTCGTAAGTTGCACAGAGCTTTGAAAAGTCAATATTTTGAGGTGTGGCAAAATAGTCTTCAAATACATCGGGAAATTCGGCAATCGGGAGCATCTCAAAAATCCCACCCCCATTATTGTTGACTAAAACAATGGTGAGATGACCTTGGAAGTGGTGACGAGATAAAAAACCATTACTATCATGCAGCAGCGCTAAATCCCCAGTTAAACAAACCGCACTTTTGTGGTTGTGAGCAATGCCTAAGGCAGTGGAAAGGGTGCCATCAATCCCATTCGCCCCTCGATTAAATAAGGGATAAATTTGACGTTGATTCGGTTGCCAGAACCACTCGACATCCCGAACTGGTAGACTATTCGCAATCAATAACGGTGTATTTTTAGGAAGAGTTTGGGATAGGAACCAGGCAATCTTCGGTTCAATCAGTTCTTCCGTCTGATTAAACTGATGATCGATTCGCGATCGCGTTGTGTTTTCTAAGGATAACCACTGTTTTTGGTAAGCGGATAAAGCAGGTAAAGCAGTGGGAAGCGGACCAAGATTATAAATTGTCGTGTGTAGGGGAATTGTTTTCTGATGCAGCGGATCGAGGTTTTCTCCTCGGTCGTTAATCAGCCAAGATTGGGGAGAAATTTGGTCTAACCAACTGCGAAGGGTTTTGCTGGTGGGAAAAGCACCAATTTGGATGACCATTTCTGGTGTGAGATGAGCAGCAGTCTCTGAATTGCGCAAAATGAAATCATAAGTCGAAATCAGATTCGGAACCAAATGAGCATAATTTCTAACCGGAGAAAGTCCTTCGGCTAAGACAACCCAGCCCAAACCATTGGCTAAATGCGCGATCGCGCGACAATACGCTTCTGGATCTAACGGTTGCTCCACCCCAGCGATAATAATCCCCCGCTCACAGTTTTGCCAAGTTGACCACGGTAAAGGCTGTTGCAGACTAGGTTTTAGGGGAGGAACTAAATGAGAAAAAAACGCCTCAAAGTCTGAAGCCGTTACTGCGAGGGGATCCTGTTCCGTTGGGGCAAGGGGATCGCAAAACGGACAATTGAGATGAACCGCACCAGGAAGGGGAAAGCGCGATCGCGCCACCGCCTGCACCAGGGTTTGTCGCAAATACCGTAAGGCTGCGATCTCGGCACTGGGCAATGCCAATTCTGCCTGCCAACTGGGATAATTGCCATACAGTCGCTGTTGGTCAATGGTTTGTCCACTATGACAATGACGCAACGCTGGCGGACGATCTGCGGTGAGAACAAGCAACGGCACTCCACTTTCCCTCGCTTCAATCACAGCGGGATAAAAGTTTGCCCCTGCTGTGCCAGAGGTACAAACTAAAGCAGTGGGCATCCCGGTTATTTTGCCTCGACCCAAAGCAAAAAATGCGGCGGAACGTTCATCCAAGATCGGAATTGCTTCAATGGCAGGATGTTTAGCAAATGCCACTGTAAGAGGGCTAGAGCGAGACCCCGGACAAACCACTGCTGTGGTAACGCCTAAGCAAGAGAGCGTTTCCACTAACACTGAACTCCAGAGTGTATTCACATTACGAAAATCCAAATTCATTAGTCATTGGTCATTGGTCATTAGTCATTAGTCATTGGTCACTGGTCACTGCTTTAACTCATGACCATCCCACCATCCACATTAAACACTTGCCCAGTAATATAAGCCGCTGCCGGATCGCTGGCAAGAAAACGCACCATGCCTGCTACTTCTTCCGGTTGACCATAACGTCCGAGGGGAATGTACTTTAAAATCCCTTCTGCATCTAATTCGCTGGTCATTTCCGTGGCAATGAAACCCGGTGCAACGGCATTAACGGTCACATTACGGGAGGCTAGTTCTTTAGCCACAGTTTTCGTAAACCCAATTACCCCAGCTTTCGCGGCACTGTAATTGGCTTGTCCAGGATTTCCCATTTGTCCAGCAACCGAGGCAATATTAATAATTCTTCCCTGACGCTGTTTGAGCATAATCTTACTGACCGCTTGCGTACAGAGAAAAACGCCTGTCAGGTTCAAATCGATAACCGCTTGCCAGTCTTCTGGCTTCATCCGCAATAACAAGGTATCGCGAGTAATTCCGGCATTATTTACTAAAACATCAATTGATCCGTATTGGTTACGGGTTTCTTTAATTAAGTTTTGCACTTGTTCAGCAGCGCTGACATCCCCCTGGACGGCAATGGCTTCGCCCCCTTGATCCGTAATCGCTTTCACCACTTCCTTGGCTGCTGCCTCAGAACGGGCATAGTTGACGACGAGCTTTGCCCCTGCTTCTGCTAACGCGATCGCGATCGCGCGACCAATTCCACGAGAAGCCCCAGTTACAATCGCTACTTTCTCCGATAAATGCTGTGATGACATCAGTTGCTAATTAATCTTTATCTTAAATCCAATGAGCAACCTCTAGCGTCCTAGAAATCGCGACAAAAATCAATAGAAAAAGTGTGATTAGTTACTTGATGCACCCCGGAATCCGATACAATCAAAACAACTTTTTCAGTTCTAATTTGTCTTGTGGTGTGTTTTTTTGGAGGATAGACCCATTAATTTACCAACTGATACCCAACCCCCTTCCGTCCTCAAGATTTGGGGCGAAAGCCAATTAAAAGGGCATGTCACCATTAGCGGGGCGAAAAATTCGGCTTTAGCGATTATGGCAGGAACCCTCTTGTGTCCTGGTGAATGCCGTTTGCGTAATATCCCGTCTCTTGTTGATATTAATCACATGGGAGATGTTTTATCGAGTTTGGGACTCAAGCTGAATCGCGACGGCGATACACTTGATATTAACGCTCAAGACGTCACGACTTCTAAGCCTCCCTATGAATTGGTTTCACGTTTACGGGCCAGTTTTTTTGTCATTGGTCCCTTATTAACTCGTTTAGGCGTGGCGCGAGTGCCTTTACCCGGCGGTTGCGCGATCGGGGCACGTCCCGTGGATCTCCATGTCCGAGGCTTAGAAGCCATGGGGGCAAAAGTCCGTATTGAACATGGCATTGTTTATGCCGATATTCCGGGCCGTCAAAATCGCCTCCAAGGTGCAGAGATTTATCTCGATTATCCCAGTGTCGGTGCCACGGAAACCATCTTAATGGCTGCTACGCTTGCGGAAGGGGAAACCCGCATTGAAAATGCGGCTCGCGAACCGGAAGTGGTTGATTTAGCCAACTTCTGTATTGCGATGGGAGCGAAAATTCAAGGGGCAGGAACCAATACCATTACGATCTCTGGGGTTAAATCTCTGCATAGTGTGGATTATCCGATTATTCCAGATCGAATTGAAGCGGGCACTTTTTTGGTCGCTGGGGCCATTACCCATTGTGAAATTTCGTTATCACCGGTAATTCCCGAACATTTAACCCCGGTCATCGCTAAATTACGAGCGATGGGGGTACAAATTCTTAACGATGCACCAAACTGCTTACGTTTGGTTCCTGGTCCGCTTCACGGGACGGATATTGAAACTCTCCCTTATCCGGGTTTCCCCACTGATATGCAAGCGCAACTTATGGCACTGCTTGCCCTTAGCGAAGGAGATAGCGTGATTACAGAAACCGTATTTGAAAATCGTCTCCGTCATGTTGCTGAATTTAAACGTATGGGAGCAGATATTCGCCTAAAAGGTCAGCAAGCAATTATTCGGGGGGTTTCCATGTTGACCGGTGCCCCAGTTTTTGCCACTGACTTACGAGCTTCTGCTGCATTAGTGGTTGCCGGATTAGCAGCTAAGGGGATAACGACCATTCAAGGGCTACATCATCTTGATCGGGGTTATGATAATCTTGAAGAAAAGTTAAGTAGACTCGGGGCAAAATTACAACGGGTCAGCATTGAGGAAACCGATCTTCGTGCAGAAGACTTGCTTGAAGCAGAGAAAGGCTAAGTAGTACAAGAAAATGGGGAAGTTAAGGCAAGCTTCAAGTTCCAACTTCTCCTTTGTCTTGGTTTCCCCTCAGCTTGGGATTAGGCATAATAGAGGTAAGATGCCTTTTTTCCTTTTGCTAGACTAGTTTCCCCCTGCTAAACGATGACAGTAACAGAAAGCCACACTCAGCAAATGTATCGTCAAGAGGAAGTTCAAGAAATCTTGCAACTCGCGATCGCGCAACAGTCGAATCAAGGAGAATTCACTCGCGATCAACTCTTTGAAATGGCGACCGAGTTAGATATTCCTCTGACAACCATCCAAGCTGCCGAAAAAGCCTGGTTAGACCAGCAACTTGAAGCGCAAAAACGTAAAGCCTTTGATAACTATCGTTGGCATCAAATTAAGCAAAAAATAGGCAAATATCTCATTGTGAATGCCTTTCTCGTTACGCTTGATCTCCTCAAAGACAGCACCCTGAATTGGTCACTGTTTATCCTCTTAATTTGGGGACTCTTTCTTTCTCTAGAAGTTTGGAAAGCCTATCACCTCGAAGGAGAAGAATATGACCGCGCTTTTGAAAGCTGGAAGCGCAAATATGAACTGCGACGTTCGGCGAAAATGCTTTGGCAAACCTTCAAGGAAAAATTAGCGAGTCATTCTTGAATCATTCCTGATTGATGATTAATAATCCCCTCTCGTTCTAAAACACTTGCCAGTCGCAATAACAAAGCTTCATTATAAGGAGACGCAATCAGTTGCACTCCCAGGGGAAGCGTGCCAGGGGAATAAATAGGAACTGATAAAACCGGTAGCCCCACAAACGAAATCGGTTGCGTAAAGCGTCCGAGATGCGGACGAACTTTTACCGTTTCTCCAGCAATTTCAATTGTTTTTTGCCCTAATTTCGGTGCCACACAAGGCGTCGTTGGCGCGAGAATAATATCAAACTGTTGAAACACTTCTCGCAGGCGATCACGATACCAGCTGCGAAATCGTTGCGCCTGATGATACCATTGACTGGGAATTAAAGCTCCTGCTAAAAAGCGATCGCGCGTTGCCGGATCAAAGTCTTGGGGACGTGACTTTAAGGCAGCTAGATGTTGAGACGCGCCTTCAGTTGCGGTAATAATATAGGCGGCTGCTTTCGCCCGTTCCGATTCCGGTAGCGTCACGCGCTTAGCAGTTCCCAATCCTCTTGCCAGTTCCTCTACGGCTGCTAGGGCTTCGGGTTGTGCCCCTGTTGCAAAATATCCATCTGCCACCGCAACCCGCACATCGCGAATTCCCAAATTTAGCTGCGGTAAACAAGGCTCTGGGGGATGCTTCGTCAACACCGGATCCTCGATATCTTCTCCTTGCAGTAAATCCATGACCGTTGCCAAATCCCGCACGGATCGCGCAAAAATCCCCAGGTGGTCGAGACTATCACTGAGTAAAACCGTTCCTGCCCGCGACAGTCGTCCGTAGGTTGGTTTCAGCCCATATACCCCACATAAAGCCGCGGGAACCCGCACCGAACCATTGGTATCGGAACCGAGGGCAAGGGGAAGTAATCCTGCTGCCACTGCGGCTGCTGAAGCCCCAGAGGAACCGCCGGTAATCCGAGAGGAATCATGAGGATTCGGGGTTGCCCCATAATGGCTGTTTTCGGTAACAAAGCCGTAGGCATATTCATCCATATTCAATGCCCCGACTAAAACCGCCCCCGCTTGCTTTAAGCGCGCGATCGCGGTGGCATCTTTAGTCGCCGGCGGCTGTTCGGCGTTAATCTTTGCCCCTGCTAACGTGGTCAGCCCAGCAATATTAAATAAATTCTTGACCCCAAATGGGACTCCTGTCAAAATCCCTAACGGACTCCCTTGCTCGATATGACGATCAATCGAGTGGGCTTGCTTTTGCGCTGCCTGTTCAGTAATCGTTGTAAAACAATTCCGCGCGGGATTTTCCGCTTCAATGCGAGCGAGGATTGCTGTAATAACTTCTGTTGCCGTGCAGTGGCGATGACGAATTGCCTGCGCGATCGCAACGGCATCAAGGGTTTTCCAATCGGCATCCATAGGGAAACACCCCAACTGCTTCACTTGCATGACTATACCATCATTTCTCCGTTAGCGGTTATTATTCCCAATTTGCTCCTCCCAAGCTGTCGATTGCAGTAATCGCATTTCAATGCGACGACGACGTTCATCTTCACGGGTTTCCGGGGAAGTATCAAGGGTGTGGTTTGGTTTTAACATTTGACCGGCTGAATAAGGGAGAAAATATTCAATTTGAGTTAATCGTCCTTCCCGTTGCGCTTGTTTGAAATAGCGAATAATGGCCAGGGCTCGCATCATCCCTAAATCAAGGTTGCTACCGGGGACTAAACTCGGCGTTTCTTGTTGATTAAAAGCACTAATGAGTTCTTCATCTAAATTAGATTGCCCACTATTAACCGGTAAACTATCCGTATGTCCAATGACTTCAATGGCATCACAATTACACTGTCGGCTTTGACGCTCTAAGACAGGAATAATCCGGTTATCTAATGCCCGTTGAAAAGCGGGAGAGATTGCTGCTGATCCCACTGCGAAGCGATAACTTTGATTCTGTTCCGAGAGAATAATAATCGGTGGACTTTCCGGTGTTTTAGCTAGCGCTTCTCGTGCTTTTACCAACTGTTCTTGCAACTCGGACACTTCTTCTGCTGTTGCTTCGGCTGCAGCCAATTTGGCTTCTAAGTCTTCAACTTTTTCCGCTTCTTCTTGCAACGATTCTACTTTTTCTTCCAAAGCAGACACTTCTGCTGCTGTGTCTCTAGCCGCAGCGAGTTGTCGTTGTAAACGAGGCACTTGATTGGCTGTCGCTTGCGCTTGTGCTAATTTTTTTTCTAATTCTGGAACTTGACTCGCCACACGCTCCGTTTGCAGTAAATCTAACCGTAATAAAACAAAAAAGATCACAAAAATAAAGGCGAGAAAAGAAAAAATTTCAGAATATTTCAGAAATTTAGGATTCATTACGCAAGTCTGATGAAGGGGAGAAAGGATGACCAGCTTCTAAGAAGGAGAGGGGGAGACAAAGAGAATTTTTTATTGCCTAATGACCAATGACCAATGACCAATGACCAATGACCAATGACTAATGACCAATGACCAATCACCACTAATTCGACACTTCTGCCATTTCAATCACCCGTTCGTCTAAATCCTTCACTAAAAAATTCAACGGTTTCGTCCGACGCACTTTAAATTTTAATCGTCTGGCTTGAACCTGCAGTAAAATTTGTTCCAAACAATCGTGATCAAAACAGACATGACGCTGACGGTCTTTATGACCATAACTAGCCCCGGCAATAATGTGTAATTGGGTATTCTTTTTCAATTGATACCATAGTCCTTCCGTACCGTTATAACTGGGATTTGTTGAAATCCCCGGATTCGCTGACATATAGAGCGGATCCATCGCCGTAGCCCCCAGAGACTGTTCATAGTTGTAATAATAGTGAAGCGGTACTTCGGCAATGGCTAAGTTTAAAACGCCCTCATAAAACTGGCGCGCTACTTCTAAATCCGTCACCATAACCGTGTGCACCTTAGGCGCACTGGTGAGAAACATCCACATTGCCCCAGCATAAGCGACCAAAAGCATGACCATAATGCCCTGTGTGGAAAAAACAGTGTCGAGACCCGGTAAAAATGCAGCAAAACCGGTAAAATTAACCATCGTTTCAGAAAGCATAAGCAAATCATTAAATATTACGATAAAAATTCAGCGACAAACCCCGTTGGATGCGGTAAAGTGCAATTAATTGCTAGAACCAACCCTTAGGTTTCAATCCAGCTCAAGGCTAGCTTATCTTATTTTATCTTTATTATTGGGTGACGAAACGCCGTGCAGATACCTCGTTTTCCAGAAGCTCATCATCCTTTAGTGCAACCGTTATTTCATCATAGCGATTTAGAATTATTAACGCTGCTGCAACAACACCCGGAACAGGGCAAGCATTTTACAGCTATTTTTTGTCGCTATAGTCCTTTGATTTACACGATTATGCGTCATAGTGCGCGATCGCGCGTTCAATCCGATTATCTGTTTGCGCTGATTTGGCGACATTTATATTACGAAATGCAAGCATTAAACCCAACTGAGTTAGAAGCAATCGGCGATAACTCTTTACAGAGTTGGCTGATTAAAATGTCAGGGTTAGCGTTACACGAAGTGGAAATTCCAGCAGTGGAAAGCATTAACTATAAGCTAGAAGCTGCTCCTCCCCCATTTTGGTGTTATCTTGAAATTGCCCTCAATCAATTACCTCCAATTGTGCGTCTAATCGTCTTGATGGCACAAACCTTCCATTGGAGCGAAGCACAGATTGCAGACTATTTACAAGAAATTGATCAACCGTTAACTTTAGAAGAAGTAAAACGCAAACTCGAAGAAGGATATCAACTCTTAGAAACCGCTTTACCCGATGATATTCGCATGATTTATTTGCATAACAAGTAGGAAAAAGGATTGGGAAATCTTGAAACCCAAATCTGTTCTGTCACCAGCCAACCACTCATAACTTTGTCTTTAAAAGAAGTAATTACGTTGATCATGTAGTTGTTTTCCACAACTTATAACCTTGACGAACTAATATCGTTTCAGAGGTGAGTCCCCAGCGTCATCTAACCCATTTATTTTGTTACCACTTCAGGTTAGCTCGGCGGTTTATTTAAACAGAAGGAAGGGAAGAAACCCGAGTTGCTGAAGTAAAATTAATGATGAATCAATTATTCTAGAAGATAGCTATGGGTTATCTTCTCATCTATTAATCCCAAACAACGTTAAGATAAATCTTATAGATATCTGACCCAAAACCATGAGCGAAGCTGATACTCCTAAACCTTCTCCTTCTTCGGGTAACGAATATGATTCCATTGAGGAACTCATTACGTTTGAAGATGACACAGACGAGAGTGATTCCCTTGATGAAGTGATTGCTGCATTGGAAAATTCCACCTCTACTTCAGAAACAAACGATCGTGATTCTTGTCTAGATGATCGACGATTTAGCCAAGAACCCATCCCAGCAACGGCAGACACGGCCTTATCCCATCAACAACTTCAGGAACAAAACCACCAACTTTTACTCCGCACTGCTGAACTTAAAAGCGCCTTGGCAAATGCCCAAGCTGAATTAGAAGACCAACAATTGCGGCTGCGTGAAGCAGAAGACTTAAATGCCCAGCAAAATGATGAAATCAATGCTGCATCGGAACAAAATTTGAGTCTGTCTCAAGAGTTAAAAAATTATCGTCTTCAAGAAGAACAACACGTCGAAAAAATTACTCAACTCACGCACCAGTTAAAAATCTCTCAGCAACGGGTTGCCCAACTCGAAAGAGAATGTGCGCTAATTCAAAAGCAATTTCAAGAACAGTCTTACAAACTGTGTCAAGCTGAAAAATATTCCCGAGAATTATCGTTCCGCCTACAGCAACAGCGTCGTCATACTTGGCAATTTAAGTCTGCTCTCAATAAATGCTTGGAAACAACGGCTGAAAAAGAGGATTATGAACTGATCCCGAATCCAACTGTTTCTTCCCAACCCATCCCTGCTTGGTCGAGTCAGCATAATAGTGATGATGGATCTCAAGATAAATCGGTTGACTTAGCAATTTCTTTTGAGGAAAAAGCAGAGGCTCAACCGGAGAGTGCCAATTTCTCAGCTGCAGAAGAGAACATTGCTTCTGGTGAAACCCCATCAGACGCTTTAACCGCCAATATTTCAGAACCTGAGGTTCAACCAAGCCTAACTGCTGTTGCTCAAAAAACCCGCTCTCGTTATTCTCCTGCCCCTTTACTGATGTCGAGTCGTAAAAAGCGCCAATCTTATTCAGCAGTAGAATTACCCAAGTTTATTCGCTAGCTAGTTTCTGCCATAAGGGCAGTGCGAAGAACACGGGCAATCGGTTAAACTAACCGCAATGGCAACTTGCTGAATTCATTTAGAAATACCCATTAATACTTATGAGTGCAACTGAACTACTAACAAATAGTCTGGCTAATTTTCTCAATATTTATCTCCTTCTGATTTTTGTGCGGATTCTCTTAAGCTGGTTTCAAACAGCGGGCTGGGCACAACAGGCTATGTCATTCCTCAGCCCGGTCACTGATCCATATCTAAATATTTTCCGCTCTTTTATTCCCCCATTGGGTGGAATTGACTTATCTCCTATTTTGGCAATTTTTAGCTTACAAATTATTTCTAGCTTGTTAACCAGTGTTTAATTAAAACCGAACTCTCGGGCTGACACTGCTAGAAAAGCCAGAGGCTTTAAATTGCTCAAGCTGTAATGGCGTTGGTTGATTGGCCGGTACACTAATTCTGAGGCTAAACTCACTAACGCCAGGGGGAACTTCTGTGATTGAACCGACACGGGTGCGGTTTTGTAGGACAGGGTTGCCATTGGCATCATAAATGCGCCCAAAAACGTCTGCATCATAAATCGTTTTTCCCGAGGGGTTTTTTGCGGTTCCCGTAATGAGAAAACAGCTTGCTGTGTTAGAACTACCGCTGAGTAATCCCCCTTCATACTCTTCGGGACAGTCCTGATAGGAAAGATTAGAAAGTTTAATTTGTGTCATTGCCTCGGCATGAGGAGAAATGAATAATCCTGCTAGCCAAAAGAGAATAGACAGTGCAATTAAGGTTAGTTTTTGACATCTCATAAGTGATCAAGCTTTATGGATCGATAATTCTGTTGTTAGCTTATCGTATTCGGCTTGATCGCAGACCTTCCTTAAGGTAAGAATGGACAAAAAAGTCTTCAATAACTCATGAAGATCATTATAGATTGTAACTTTATATACAGAAATAAAAACTATAATAATATTTGGAGTGGATTAATAGCGAATCAAGCGAGGCATTGAGCAAGAAGTTTGCCAATGGCGTTGACATAAAAGCTGAAAAGACACTGCACCTGACTCAATCCTCATATCTGATCATTCGTTGCTAAGGAGAAAATCATGAGATTAACTTATCGTGGTATTAACTACGAATCGGAAACTATGCCCTTTGAAGCCACTGAGGGAGAGGTAGGCGGAAAATATAGAGGACAACCTTGGCGTTATCATTATCCGCACCATATTCCAGAACTACCACCAAAACTGTGGTTGCAGTATCGAGGAGTACGCCATAGCAAGCGTCCGGTGGTTCAGTCTTCTCAGCGACTAGAGAAGTTAATTCCAGCGGTGACCCCTCATTCCGAGTTCCCTAGTCCTCCGCACTTTACAACTCAGAAAGAAGAAACGGAAGCGGAACAAGCGCATCTAGAAAGCATCCGTCGTCACTTAGAACGTCGGATCTCAGTTGCAAAAGCAAAAGGCAATGAGCAACTGGTGTCAATGTTAGAGCAAGAATATCAAGACTTGGCGATTAACCGCTAGTTCGTGTTGAATGAAACTCAGTTTGAAGTTATTTTTCGATCTGAAAGGTAAGTTCATCAGCAGAAAAAGAAGTGGGAATGAGGCTGTAAATCGGTTCGGCTTGCCCTGGTAAGACCCGTTCCTTGAGTAATGAGTGATTCATGATTAGCGCGATCGCGCACCTGGCTTCCACCTGATTCACCACTTCAGCTTGTGGATTCAGCCTTAAACCCCTATTTTCATTTTTCTCTGTACTGAGAGAAAAAATTATTGTCGTGGAAAAGCTAAATCGCCAACTTTACTGGTTTTTAACCTAAGGGCAATTAATCCTTCGATTATTTTTACGGCTGCACTCACGCCGTCAATTACAGGAACTCCCAATTCTGCTGAGAGTTGCTGGGCTAAATCCGCCATTCCCGCACACCCTAAAACGATCGCGCCACAACCATCTTCTTGGATCGCCGTTTGGCATTCTTGGCGAATCATGGTTTGCGCGGGCGAGTCTTTAATTTCTAACTCTAAGACGGGGAGATCAATGGCGCGAATGTTGCGACAGTGGCGTTCCATCCCATAGTTCATCACTAGATGTTCAGCGATGATTTTAGTGCGAGAAAGCGTGGTCACAATGGAAAAACCCGTGGCGAGAAAACTAGCGGTATGCATCGCTGCTTCTGCAATCCCTAAAACGGGTGCAGTGGTCAATTCTCGGGCTGCCCTTAAACCGGGATCACCAAAACAGGCAATGATATAACCATCCATCTCAGGATCGCCGATTTCTGCGAGGAGATGGGGCAGCGCGATCGCTTCATCATAATGACATTCTAAAGCAGCCGGTCCCGAAGTCGGGTTACAGGCAATAATTTCAGTTTCAGAACTTGCCACACTACTAGCAACTATCCCGATTTTTTCTGTCATGCTGGCAGTGGTATTGGGATTAATAATTTTGATTTTCAAGGACTTTCCTTGGTTTGTTTTTTAGAAAAGGTCATAAAGATGATAATTGCGCTGATAATTAGAGCAAAGGAAAATAAAGTCGTAACCGTTCCTAAGCCATAAATGGCTGGCGAAGTGACATTGGTGGTCATGCCAAAAATTTCGAGAGGGAGAGTGTTATCTTCCCCTGCAATCAACGCGGTGCGGGTAAACTCATCATAAGAGAGGGTAAAACTAATCATTCCCACCCCAATTAAGGTGGGTGCAATTAACGGGAAAACCACTCGCCAAAACGTTTGCACTTCTCCTGCGCCTAAATCCTTCGCTGCTTCTTCATAGGAAGGATTAAAGCGATTAAACACCCCAATCATAATTAAAAACGCAAACGGTAACGTCCAAGTGAGATGACCGGCTAATGCGGAACTATACCAAGTAATATCCCAACCCATGACTTCAAATAAGAGGGCAATGCCAATAGAAACCAGGATACTAGGAACAATCAAACTGGCAATGGTGAGATAAAAAATGGGGGTTGATCCCTTAAACGGTTGTCGGAACGCTAATCCTCCCGAAACGCCGACAACTAGCGAGATTGCCATGACCATAAATCCTAACAGCAGCGATCGCTGAAAAGGTTCCCCAAAACTGCCAATGGCTTGTTCTTGAAAGACCTGCTGCAGCCAATAGAAACTAAATCCCCGCATGGGAAAAGTGAGTGACCCTTCTGGTCCCTGCAACGATAAGGTAATAATCGTCAACAAAGGACCATAGAGAAACAAAATAAATAAGCCTAAAAAAACAGCTAAAACGTAAAAAGATAATGGTCGTTTTTTCAATTTCATGACTATAATTGCTGGCGAATATTAACGGTTCTAATAATGGCAAAGACAAACAGCAAAGTAATCATTAATAAAATGACAGCATTTGCCGAAGCGAGAGGGTATTGCAAACTACCAATTTGATTACTAATCATGTAACCCACCGAAGAAGATTGACCGCCTCCCATCCAGCGCACAGTCAGAAACTCTCCCATCACTAAAGTCACAACAAAAATCGAGCCAATAGCAATACCAGAAGCCGATAAAGGAAAGATCACCTCTTTCAGAATTTGAAAACGAGAAGCACCTAAATCCAAGGCAGCGGTAATTAAATTCCGATCAATTCGCATCAAACTATTAAAAATGGGAATTACCATGAATAGCGTATAAAGATGCACCAGTGCTAAGACAACCGCGAAATCAGAAAAGAGTAAATTTTCTAAAGGATCATTAATTAAGCCAATCGACAACAGAAAATTATTGACTAAGCCATTTCTGCCTAATAACGGAACCCACGAAATCATGCGGATAATGTTAGAGGTAAAGAAGGGAATCGTACAAATGACAAAAAGGATCACTTGCAATCGTAAACTTTCCACATGAAAGGCTAAAAAGTAGGCAACAGGGTAAGCTAGAAGAAAGGCAAAGAACCAAACTAAAACCACAAATTTAATCGTATTAAGATAGGTATCTAAATAAACCTTATTCGTCAAAATCGTTTGATAATTCTCAAAACTAAAAGCAGGACTCATGGTGTAGCCATTAAATTGCCAAAAACTCACCACAACAATGAGCGCAAGTGGAATGACTAAAAATCCCAAAAAGATGAGCGTTTGTGGAGTGGCTAATAAATAAGGCTTAAGAAAATTCCAAGTTTTATACATCCGTTTTTCCTGAGTTCATGACCCATTTAGGCAGCAATAAATTCATTCCATTTCTGCACCAAATAAGGCTGTTCATCCATGACCGAATTCCAGCACACAACATTGCCCATCCGTTCCTCAAATGACCCGCCATCGCGGACATCTCCTTGTTGAGCAATGGTTTTACCAAAGGGATCAACAATTTCTTGCGGGGCTGGCTGTCCTTCGTACCAGTACGCCCATTCGTGATCTTCCATATATTTTTTCGCATTCTCTGGCGTTGCACTGTAGTAGCCCTGTCGTCCCAAAAATGCGCCTAGCCAGCCTTCTGCCATCCAGTTCAAATATTCATAAGCCGCATCTAATTGAATGCCAGAAAGGTTGCGAGAGATGCCAACGCCACCGCCCCAACCGCGATAGCCTTCTGCTAAGGGACCATACTGACATTGCACCCCTCGCCCTTGTACTGCGGTTACCGCCGGCGACCACATCGACTGTAAAACCACTTCTCCCGAAGCCATTAAGTTCACCGACTCATCAAACGTTTTCCAAAACGCTCGAAATTGTCCTTGTCGTTTCTGATCAATTAAGATTTTGGTCACTTGATCCAGTTCTTCTCGGGTCATATTCCCTTTATCGCCAAAGGTCATCATTCCCGCTGCTTCTGTGACCATTGCGGCATCCATAATACCGATGGAAGGAATATCTAAAAGAGCCGTTTTTCCTTTAAATGTTTCGTCAAATAGTTGTGCCCAAGAGGTGACTTCTGTTCCCACTAAATCCGGTCGCCAGCCTAACGTATCTGCATTGTATTGAAAGGGCATTAACGTTGCCCAATCCGTGGGAGAATCGGCAAATTCTGTGGAGTCGAAACCTTTGAGGAACATCACCTTACGAGGGGCAGTTCCTTGGGAGGTATTAACGGGAGCATTTTCATAGAGTTTTCCCGTGGTAAAGATGGGAACAACCTTATCAAAATCTTTGATCTTTTTAACATCAATGGGTTGTAAATTTCCTGAGGGAACCACTAACGGTAAACTAAAATATTCCCCATCAAAAATATCCCATTGCTTGGGCTGAGTAATCGCTTTTTTATTATTCTCATCGGTACCCAGGGGAGTCATTTCAATGGTAAAGCCTAAGTCTTCTTCGGCTTTTTGTTTGATTTCATTAACTTGAGCCACGCCAGTCCCGATAAACCGTAGCGTTACATCTTTAATTTTATTAGCATTAAACTCAGGACTTTTCGGTTCATTGGAAGTGGTGGTACCACAACCTTTAGCTGCCAAAAAAGCTCCGGTTGCGAGTCCACCTTGAATCAATTTACGACGAGTAATTTTAACCATGTTAAACTCCTTATTTTGTAACTCTGTAAAATCTTTGTGAACTTTGTGCCTTGGTGGTTCTTTTGATCCTAAAAAGAGACTACCTAATGAGAAAGAAAAATACAGTCTTCAATTGACCAACTCAGACGCACTGTTTGCCCTTCTTGATAAGCTTGACTGAGCCAGTGTTCGATATGGGTTTTATACAGCAGTTCCTTTTCACTGGGGAGAATTAGAGAAACGCGGATAATATAGCCGGTAAATTCAATTGCAGTAATGCGAGCGGTAATACTGTTTTGATCAGAACTGGGGATGGTGTCTGGGTTGGCTAAGGTAATGCGATCGCTGCGAACACAGCAGGCTGCGTCTTGACCATTGGCAACAGTATATCCCTCAGCGATCATTTGACCCACATCTGGAATGTCAAGTTGAACGCGATCGCGCTCTCCATGAGGAACACTATCAATCACTCGCCCTTGAAAAATATTGTTATCGCCAACAAACTCAGCGACAAACTGCGAAGCGGGATGATTATAAATCTCTTCTGGCGTTCCCACTTGATCCACATGACCATGATTCATCACGACAATGACATCAGATAGCGAAAAGGCTTCATCCTGGGCGTGTGTCACCTGAATAAACGTCATCCCAAACTGTTTTTGTAGCTTTCGTAGTTCCCCTCGCGTTTTCACCCGCAACGATTCATCTAAGGCACTGAGCGGTTCATCGAGCAATAAAACTTGCGGTCGCGTGACTAAACCTCTGGCTAAAGCAACCCGTTGCTGTTGTCCGCCACTGAGTTGTTGCGGTTTACGATCGCTGAAGGCTTCTAGCCCCACAAGAGTGAGGATTTCCGCAATTTTCTGAGTCCGCTCCGCTTTTGGAGTCCCCTGCATTTTCAAACCAAACCCGATATTATCCCAAACCGTTTGATGGGGAAATAGGGCATAATTCTGAAAGACCATTGCTGTATTGCGTTGGGTTGGGGGAAGTGTTGTCACATCGCGATCGCCGAGATAAATTTTCCCTGCTGTCACCTCTTCATGTCCCGCTAACATTCGCAAAGTCGTCGTTTTTCCACAACCACTGGGTCCCAACAAACAACAGTATGATCCAGAGGGAATATCAAGGGTAATATTTTCCACTGCGACAAAGGAATCATAGCGCTTCGTGACTGACCGTAACTGCACACTACTACTGGCATACGGCTCTGTAGTAGGAACAGAAGATGAGGTTTTAACGCTTCCTTGAGTAGAGGTTGAAGAGTGCATGGGAGATATAAATTCCTCTGAGATAAACGGCAGAGTATGCTCAACCCAATCCTGAGCAGGAGCATAGGGAGTCAGTTTTTGTATACGGTATACACTAAATGTCAAATAAACTGTATTCATTAATACGGTCTGTCCGTAAAATTACAGAAATCGCCGTAAAGCCCACGTGCTTTTAGCCGTGGGAGTGGATCAACGCCTTACTAACTCCCCTTCTATCACCTTATTGCAATTGGGAATCTTTCGAGAGGATGAGGCAGCAACAGTCTTAAAAAGGGAATAATATCATCTGGAACTTAATTTTTTTTAATTTAACCGGATTAGTATAATAATTTAATATTTTAATGAATCATTCCCTCGATACTGTAAAAGATAAACCAGACACAATCCTAGTCGTTGATGATTCTCCAGATAATGTGCTGCTGGTACAGAGTATTTTGGAGGAAGAAGGCTATCACATTGAAGTTGCCGAAGAAGGTGAAAGTGCCATTGAAAAAGTGATTGCAAATCCCCCACAGCTCATTTTACTGGATGTGATGATGCCGGGGATGGATGGTTTTGAAGTCACAGAACGGATTCGTCAAGAAGAAGATTTACCGTTTATCCCAATTTTACTGATTACAGCTTATGATCAACCCAGTGTTGTCAAAGGGTTAGATAGTGGTGCTGATGATTTTATTCGCAAACCGGTTGAGTTAGAAGAACTCCTCGCGCGAGTCCGGTCTTTATTACGTTTGAAACATAGCGTCGATGAACGGGATGAAATTGCTCGTCAACGGGCTGATTTCGTCTCTCGCCTGACCCATGATTTACGGACGCCCTTAGTTGCTGCGGATCGGATGTTGAATTTGTTTCAGCAAGGCGCATTAGGACAACTGTCTCCGCCGATGCAAGAAGCCATTGCGACGATGACGCGCAGCAATCGTAATTTATTGGATATGGTGAATACATTACTGGAAGTGTATCGCTTTGAAGCCGGACGTAAGGTCTTAAATTTTGCCCCGGTGGATCTCAAAGCAGTGATCGATGAAGTGATCCAAGAACTGAAGCCTTTAGCAGAAGAAAAAGGTTTGACCTTAGAAATCCAAGATAAAATCGGTGAGGAGCAATCAACGACGGTAGAAGGGGATCGTTTAGAATTAAGGCGAGTTTTTACAAACTTGGTGGGTAATGCAATTAAATTTACTGATGAGGGGAGTGTCAAAATCCGGATGCAACCGTTGACCAAAATCGAAACCCCTCAGTTAATGATTGAAGTGGAAGATACAGGTCCAGGTGTTTCACCAGAAGAGCAAAAAACTTTGTTTGAGCGCTTTCGGAAAGGAAAGCATCGTCATTCGGGGAGTGGCTTAGGCTTGCACTTATCCCAGCGCATTTTAGAGAGTCATCAGGGCAGCATTACTTTAGAATCAGAAGTTGGAAAAGGTAGTTGCTTTACTGTTAAATTGCCGATTAAACAAGATGAAGGATGAAAAAACAGTGGTTTCTAGTTGGATGAAAAACTGCTAAAAACTGACTTCATAGCGAATATTTTAATTCACTTCTTTTACGGAAAATTATAGATAAAAAAGGATAAGTCATGTTAGCAACGACTGATGTGCAAGGCATTGTCCAAGCACAAAAAGATTTTTTTGCCACCGGAAAAACAAAAGAGGTTGCCTTTCGCAAGGAACAGTTAAAACAGCTGAAACAAGCAATTAGTGATTTTCAAGAGAAAATTACAGAAGCATTGTTTCAAGATTTAGGGAAACCCAAGTTTGAAGCCATTGTGACAGAAGTTGCCTATTGTGGGGAAGAAATTGATTATTTTCTCAAACACTTGGATCGATGGGCGAAACATCAACCTGTTAAAACGCCGCTCAATTTTTTCCCAGCCAAATCTTTTATTGTCCCGGAACCCTTAGGACAAGTGTTAATGATTAGCCCTTGGAATTATCCGTTTCAGTTAGCCATTATTCCCCTTTTAGGCGCGATCGCGGCAGGAGATTGTGCCATTATTAAACCATCAGAAATTACGCCCAATACCTCGAAAGTTTTGAGCGATTTAATTGCACAAAATTTTGATCCCAGCTACATTACCGTGGTGGAGGGAGATAAAACGGTCGCTCAAGAATTATTGCAACAAAAGTTTGACCATATTTTTTATACCGGTGGTAGTGCGGTTGGCAAAATTGTCATGAAAGCCGCAGCGGAACATTTAACTCCCGTCACTTTAGAATTAGGGGGGAAAAGTCCTTGTCTTGTGGAACCGGATATTCATCTTGAACACAGTGCAAAACGAATCATTTGGGGCAAATTTATTAACGCCGGACAAACTTGTATTGCCCCGGATTATTTACTGGTTCATCGCAGCATTAAAGAGGAATTAGTGCAGGCGATGAAAGCGGGTTTAAAAGAGTTTTATGGGGAAAATCCAGCAGAAAGTTCGGATTACGCCAGAATTGTCAGTGAGAGACATTTTAATCGCCTCAGTCAATTTTTAGATAACGGTAAAATTCTTGCGGGCGGAGAAACGGATGCAGAAACCCGTTATATTGCACCCACGCTGTTAGAGGCAGTGAGTTGGGAAGATCCGGTGATGCAAGAGGAGATTTTTGGTCCCATTTTGCCGATTATTGAATATGAGGATTTAGACCGCGCGATCGCGCAAATTAATGCCTATCCTAAACCCCTCGCCCTTTATCTCTTTTCTCAAGACAAAAATAAGCAACAAAAAGTGTTGCAAGAAACCTCTGCTGGTGGGGTAACCATTAACGATACGATTATCCATATTGCCTCCACGGAACTTCCGTTTGGCGGTGTCGGTGAAAGTGGTATGGGTGCCTATCATGGTAAGGCCAGTTTTGATACGTTTACCCACTATAAAAGTGTGACCAATCGCAAGTTCTGGCTAGATATTCCCTTGCGTTACCCGCCTTACGCTGGAAAATTTAAGTTTCTCAAATTCTTATTTAAATAGGGTCTGCAGAAAAAGTTCATTGGTGGGTGTAGTTAGGGAATAGGGAACAGCCTTTCGGCTTCGCTCAAGGCAAGGGAACAGGGAACAGTAAATGTAGGTTGATCAGGTGCAATTTTATTGCTGAAAATTTCTGAAACCTTTGCCCTTGATTTGACTGCAATCAGTCGTTAATTGCTCAATTCACAACCGTTTGAGCTTAATGCAGTCAGTTCTAAAGTAGAATCAATCAAGTGAGTCGTTAACAATCTTTGATGAAGCAACAAGCACAAGAAATCACGATTCGAGATAAATCGTTTGTTTGGGGAAAGCAAACCTACCTCATGGGGGTGCTGAATATTACGCCGGATAGTTTTAGTGATGGGGGCGACTATAATCATTTGGAAGCAGCCTTTCAACGGGCTGCGGCGCTAGTAGAAGCAGGGGCAGATATCCTGGATGTAGGCGGACAATCTACCCGCCCTGGGGCAAAGCAAATTTCCCCAGAAGCCGAGTTAGAGCGCGTGATCCCCATTATCAAACGGATTCGCAAGCATCTCAATGTCCCCATTTCTGTGGATACCACTCGCGCTGAAATTGCCCAACAAGCGGTGCAGGCGGGGGCAGATTTAGTCAACGATATTTCTGGGGGAACGTTTGATGCAGCAATGTTGACCACGGTTGCGGCGTTAGAGGTTCCGATCATCCTCATGCATATTCGGGGAACCCCAGAAACCATGCAACAACTGACTGATTATGAAGATTTGGTGGGCGACATTATTGCTGTCTTGCGTGAACGGATTGCAGCCGCGGAAAAAGCGGGAGTTGCGCGATCGCGCTTGCTCATCGATCCCGGAATTGGTTTCGGCAAAACTGCTGAGCAAAATCTTGAATTGTTACGTCAATTGGATCAATTTCAAACCCTTGGTGTCCCCATTTTAGTCGGAACCTCTCGCAAAAGTTTTATTGGCAAAATTCTCAATCAAGATGACCCGAAACAACGGGTGTGGGGAACGGCAAGTACTTGTTGTGCTGCCATTGCACAAGGGGCGGATCTTCTGCGAGTCCATGATCTGCCTGAGATGTGGGAAGTGTCTAGGGTTGCGGATGCGATTTGGCGCGTTTAGCTTGTTCCTTTAATAGGGAAATCGCTTCCTCGGTGGAAACTTGCGGAAATTCCTTGTAAAAGCGCCCCACATTCCAAAAGGGGTCTGGGGTTTGTAAAATAATGGCGCGATCGCAGCTTTGTTCCAGTTGCGGTTTCATCTCCAACGGCGCAACGGGTGCTGCCATCCAAACCTGCGCGGGTTTCCTGTCTCGTAACGCTTTCACCGCTGATAGCATGGTCATCCCGGTGGCAATGCCATCATCCACAATAATGACAATCGAATTTTCAATACTGGCAGAGGGGCAGTGAGGATTAAACTGTTCTTGTTGCGCGATCGCGCTTTGCAGTGCCTTTTCTCTCGCCTGCGTTAACGCTTGCTGATTGCTTTCTTCCAGGAGAGATGTCTGCCCCCAAATAGTTGTTCCATCGGGCGCTACTGCCCCTAACGCTAATTCTGGATTAGACGAAAGTGCAATTTTCTTGGCGGCTAAAACCTCTAACGGACAATTTAATCGTTGGGCAAGGGGAACGGCTACTGGGATTCCACCGCGAGGTAGCGCAACTACCCTGACCGCGGCTGGGGCTTCCACACCACTGAGGGCAGTTGCGACAGCTTCAGCAAGCTGTTCTCCAGCGCTTAACCGATTTTTATAGGAGGTTACATCTGACACAGTTAATGAGTTTCGACTATTCATTCAAGGCAGGCGAAATCACTTTCAGATTCCCCTTCTCCTGTAACAAACCATACTCAATTCCAGCAACCACGGCTTGGTAAGAGGCATCCAAAATGTTGGGCGAAACCCCAATCGTTGTCCAACGTTGTTTGCCATCGCTAGATTCAACAAGAACGCGCGTCACCGCATCCGTTCCTGCCGTACTATCCAGGATACGGACTTTATAATCCGTTAAATGGAACGCTGCGATTTCAGGATAGAACTGCACCAGTGCTTTCCGCAGGGCAGCATCTAACGCGGACACCGGACCATTGCCTTCGGCGGCTTCTAAGATATCTTTGCCATTGACACTGACTTTAATCGTAGCCACCGCATCACTGAGTAAGGCTTCTTCCCCTCTGAGCATATCGCAATTCACTTGAAAACCCTTTAATTGGAACATTTCTTGACGTTGTTCCAACATTTCATAAACCAGCAGTTCAAAACTGGCTTCGGCAACTTCAAACTGATAGCCTTGGTTTTCCAGTTCTTTAGTGCGTTGGAGGATATCGCGACAGGTGGGGTCTTTTTTATCCAACTGAATCCCAAAAGAGCGGGCTTTTGCCACAATATTACTAATTCCAGCTTGATCGGAAATGACAATGCGGCGTTCATTACCAATCACTTTCGGATCAATATGTTCGTAAGTTAACGGGTTGCGTTCTACGGCTGAAACATGAATGCCCCCCTTATGCGCGAAGGCTGAACGTCCCACAAAGGGGGCATGGGGATTGGGAGCAAAATTAACAATTTCGTTGATTAAATGACTAGTGGGGGTGAGTTTTGCCAGTTCTTCCGGTTCTAAGCAGGAATAGTTCAGTTTTAATTGCAGATTGGGAATCACTGAACAGAGATTGGCATTGCCACACCGTTCTCCATAGCCGTTCATTGTCCCTTGCACCATAGTCGCCCCATTTTCCACTGCGACTAAGGAACTGGCAACCGCTGTATCCGAATCATTATGGGTATGAATCCCCAATTTCGGTGCCGATTCGTTACTGGAATCAATACCGAAATGCTGAACAATCATCTGACTCACTTCACCCACCGTTTGCGGTAAGGTTCCACCGTTGGTGTCACAGAGAACCAGCCACTCCGCCCCTGCTTCCACAGCCGTTTCTAGCGTCTTCAGGGCATAGTCTGCGTTGGCTTGATAGCCATCAAACCAATGTTCGGCATCATAAATAACCCGTCTGCCTTGGGAGCGTAACAGCGCGATCGTATCGCGAATCATGGCGCAATTTTCTTCTAAAGTTGTCTTTAAACCTTCTGTGACGTGCAAATCCCAAGACTTCCCAAAAATCGTCACCCAGCGCGTTCCTGCCGAGAGGATTGCCTGTAACATGGGATCATTTTCCGCCGAATGGTTGGGGCGACGAGTGGAACAAAAAGCAACTACTTCTGCTTGGGAAAGGGGTTCTTCTTTCAGTTGCCAGAAAAATTGGACATCTTTGGGATTCGCACCGGGCCATCCCCCTTCAATAAAGGGAATCCCGAGTTGGTCTAATTTATGAGCAATTTTGAGCTTATCTTCCACAGAGAGAGAGATCCCTTCTTGTTGTGAACCATCTCTGAGGGTCGTGTCATAAATCCAGACGCAATTATTTTTGGGGGTTAAACTCATTCCTAACTTAAAAATTGGCTTTAAAACTTAGTTTGAATCAATCTCAAACAATGATCACTTGTCAAATATTAATTTTTAATTTTACCTTATTAAAGTCCCTAACTATCACGCATTTCTTGGGCGGTTATCCCGCTGACTGTGTTATTGGCATACTTTTCGTATTGGGCAATGTAAAGTTCACGAGCGTTCTTAATTTGTTGGACAGACTCGCGCTGAGACATCTCTTCCCACCAGTGTTGCAGGAAGGAACAACTTGAGGGAAGAAACACATCCCGATAATGCTCTAAGATACAAAAGCGTTCAAACCAAGGATAGAAGGTCAAATCCACTAAAGATAAACGATTGCCTAACCAATACTTGCCATTGCTACTCAATTTTTGCATTCCTTCTTTTTCAATGAACTGTAACTGTTCTTGGAATTGAGTTTTCCATTTGGTTTGTTTTTCTGGGTTTTGTTCCAACAGCATTTTATAAAAGACTGGAACCAATTTTGTATTAGCAAAATCAATCCAAATTCTTGCTAGGGCGCGTTCACCAGGAGACTCAGGAAGCAAAGCTGGTTCGGGAAACGCTTCATCTAAATATTCATTAATAATGGCTGATTCCCAAATTCGATTTTCCTGATGTTTAATAACAGGAACTTTACCATAAGGAGACACTTCAGAAAACCAATCCGGTTTGTTATTTAAGTCGATTTCAATGAGTTGGAAATCAATGCCTTTTTCCATGAGGGTGAGGCGAGTGCGATGGGCAAAGGGGCAAACACTGGCGCTGTAGAGTTCTAGAGTCATTTGAAAATTCTTCCGGCTACGATCGCTTGTTTCTATTTTGATGGTAAGCTAGACGCGATCTCAGATTCATCGCGCTACCAAAAACGACAATGGGAACTGTTATTAGTACCGTTAACATGAAAGGAGGGGTCGGTAAAACTACCCTAACGGTTAATCTTGCCACTTGTTTAGCCAAGAACCATCAAAAACGAGTTTTAGTGGTCGATTTAGACTCACAAATTAGTGCGACTCTGAGTTTGATGCCGCCGCAAGAGTTTTCTAAAGCACGTCGGACTCGGCGCACACTCAGTTATCTCATTGATAAAGTAGTGCGTCCGAATATTCGTCGGAAGTACGATACACCTGATTTGATTTATTCGCAAATTTGCGAAATTAATGGCTTAGAATTACTCGCTGGGGATATTGAACTTTATGATGAGTATTTAGTCTCGAAAAAACTCCATGAAGAAGCGATTTCCGATTCTGAACAAGATTTTAATCAGGCTTGGGATCATTTTGAAGTAACGCTGGTCCGAAAAATTCTGGAACCGGTCATTGATGACTATGATTTTATTATTATGGACTGTGCGCCGGGTTATAATTTACTCACTCGTAGCGGCATTGCTGCTAGTGATTTTTATTTACTTCCCGCCCGCCCAGAACCCTTATCGTTAATTGGGGTTCAATTGCTAGAAAAGCGGATTGCTCGCTTAAAAAACAATGATAAAACTGAATCCGAGCAACTGAAAAAACTCAGTTTATTAGGGATTACTTTTATCTTATCCCATGGGGGATTATTTGGTCGCTACTATAAGCAAGTAATGCAACGGATTGAGCAAGATTTTGAACCGGATCAAATCTTTCGAGAGCAAATTCCCATGGATGTGAATGTGGCGAAAGCTGTGGATATGTTTACTCCGGCTGTTTTAGCAATGCCCAATTCTTCAGGGTCAAAAGCATTTGTCAAACTCACCGAAGAAATTTTGAAGAAAATATCTAATGCTTATAGTTATTCCAAATAAAAACTAACAGGAAGTAGAATGTTGAAAGCAGGAGAAAAATATAAATTTCTCAAAACTCGCGATCGCGCAAACGGTTAAACCACCGCGCCTATCGTTCTGTTTGACGGACTTCTAACATTTTTTCAGTGTATCAAACAAACTAAAGGCTGTGATCGCGCTTTCCTTCCCAAACAGAGGATCGCGCCTTAACTTTCCTTTCCGCTTATTCCAAAGCGCGATCGCTGCTTCCTTCCCAAAAATCCGATCTCGCTTTGCCTTTTCTATATTCTTTATTGTTCCAAGCATTCCTCCCGAGAAAACTCCTGCTTACCTTAAGATTCGTGCTAACAATCCGACGCTAATCTCTCCTTTATGAGGATTTGGAATAATTAAAGTTCGATTTCCTCTTCGCATTTGGGGATGTTGTCCTCCGGCAAAGGGACCTTCAAACCCAAGTTCCTTTAAACGTTGTACTAACTCATTGTAAGTTACAGGAGATAAACGAGCCATTTTAGACAGGTTGAGTCAGATGGTTGAGGTTAATATTGGCGATTACAGGAATTTCTAAACCTAAACTCAATCGTAAAGCAATCCAGTCACTGAGAGCTTCTCTAAGTTCTCGGCGACATCCTTCAAGGGTAGAATGATTCGCCCAGACCCCTTCTAAAGGTGGAATCTCGCCCCAGTAAGATTGATCGTCTTCGATAATTTCGTAAGTTGCAAGTTCCATTGCTTGATCGATATAGTTGGCTAGCATTGCTTCGTATGTCGAAAACACTTCTTCTTTTACCAAAAAAGCGATCGCGCTTTCCTCTCCAAAACCCTTGATCGCGCCAACTATCAATTCTCATTATCTATCGTAGCAGCTTAGAAATTTCCTAAAGATAGCGCGATCGCGCTTTGAGTTCTCATTTACCTATCAAGAATTTCACATGGATGTACGACTTTAATATCAGCTATTCCTGAAAAATCATTGGGATGAGGAGTTACTAAACCGTAAGATAATAGGCTCTTCTAGACTAGGTATGACAAATTAAGAACAAAAATGCCAACTTAATAAAAGTCTTCTTCTAAAGTTGTTGAAATTTCTTAAGCCAAATGCTCTCCTCTTAATTAACTTAATTTTTTGATTGATTCCCTCCACGACTCCTTGGGTTGTTCTTTCATCAAAGTAGCCTATAGGTATTCTGCGCTCACTTCTTGATTTCTTTTTTCTAAAAATGCGATGGGTTTTCTTTGGTCTAAGTCCACTAAAACAGCAGCATAATTTTTCCCTCCTTTCACCTGAGTAATCTCATCAATTCCTAGCTTTTTTAGATGCTTAGGTTTCTCAGCTAAAAAATCCGCTTCTGCTTCTTTCAATAAGGTTTCAATTTCCGCTGGGGTCAGACCATTTCTTTGGGCTGTATTCAGAACATCTGTTTCTAAGACTTCCTTCACCACTTTCGAGGCTAGTCTTTTTGTATAAGTTCTTCTTTTTTTCACAAAACTTAGTTCCTCTGAAAACACCTTCCGACAACTTTTACATCTAAATTGACGACGATTGACCAACGGTCATCCGCAGGCTCCCGAATTTAACCATTACTCGTATATCTTGCTACGGTCAAAGGCTTCATTAGCCAGACTTACATTTGTTTTTGGCAGTTGCTCAACCCACTCTTGGAAGTCTTTGGCACGTTCTAAAGGAGTTGCCCGTTGCCAAAAGGGAATTTCAGCACATTGCTGGGATTGATCTTTATGCTGATTGAGGGAAAGCCTCTGTGAATAATTCTTCAGTAGTCTTTCGATAGGTTCATAAGCGCGAACAATGCGCTGGCTTATCAACATGAGACTTTCAAAATACCAAGCATAGCCTTGAAGTAGTTCTCTTACTCGGTCTCGATGGACGAAAACTTTTGCACTAACATCATACTCGCCTTCAAATTTAGCTTTGGCATGAATAATAGAATCCCTCAATTGAATTGAGTTTAGGAGATAATTCCATTCAGGACTGTTACTCTTATCAAGGCTAAAGAGATTCCCTCTACTCTCACCCAACTCATACTGAGTTTTTCTGTTAGTTAATCTAAAGTCGTGATTGCTGCTTCTGCACAACAATTGTGATCGCGCTTTAAGTCCTCATCTACTTTCTATGATCGCGCCACATCGCCATAAAGGGATCATTCTCTAAATCAGTATTGGGTGAGCCAGAGATCAATTCGTCCTGTTGGTATTTTTGCTTCAAAAACGCGATCAGCCTGACAACTTGAGTCTGTGCTTCAGTTGGTAGGGCTAAAAATTCATCTACTCACATCTTGCACCAAAGATCAAAAGACGAGTAAATAAGGAAATACTTCTAATCTGACTTTGGATTAATGAAAGACCTGAGTAATGCACAAGAGCTCATCTATCAATTGGTAGAACTGATGGAAAGCGACTACCAAAAACAGAGTCTTCAAGCCTTTCTAGAACTGTTTCTCAAGGCCCAAGGAACACACCGGCCCCAACACTCTCAAGTCAAATCAGCTAGTGCTCTCAGTCGTTTTCTCAATCATTATCTTTGGTCGGCACGAGCGCTCATTCGCCAAGTCAGACGGATGATTAAGCAACAACTAAGCCACTATCATCCCCGAGGTCGGCGTCCTCACTTACAAGTAATCGTTGACTTAACAACCTTGGAAAAACGGGGAAAGTTTAAGGGCTATCAAGACCTAGTTCATGTGTTTGATGGCAAGAGAGGATTGCATCTAGTCGTCATCTATCTGGTAGTGGGACGGTGGCGTCTTCCATGGAGTTTTCGCGTCTACAGAGGAAAAGGATATTCAACTCCAGCACAGTTGGGATTGAAGTTAGTACGGCAACTGCCCCGATGGCTAAAACGCCAATTTCAGGTCATGGTATTGGCAGACACAGCTTTTGGTAGCATCGAATTTCTCAAAGGATTACGCTCTCTGAGGCTTCATGCTATTACTGGTGTCCGTCGTGACCGTCTTCTCCAAGATGGTCGCCCTCTGTGGCAACTACATAAGCCGGGCCAACAAGTCAGGCTTCAAGGACTTAATTTTCCGGTTACTGTAGCTTGGTTCTATCTCAAACGAGATGGAGAAAGGAAACCCTCTAAACGGTATGTTCTATCCACTAAAGCCTTAAAAGCTAGTACCATTGTTTGGTGGGGAAGACATCGCTGGCAGATTGAGGGATTTTTTAAGACAGCTAAATACCGTTTTGGTCTCCATCAGTTTGGTCAAAAGACTCTCACGGGAATGTATCGTTGGTTAATCTTGTCCTTAGTCGCTTTTCTGCTTGCTCATTGGGGTTATCTTTCTCTCGATACCAGAGAGTTACCGGATTGGGGAGTGGCTGCAACCATTATCCTTGAGACTTGCTTGGTAGAATTAGTTATTGCTCTATTGTTAGCTGAAGTTGAGCGTCAACGGCCTTTACTCAAACAGCAGGGATTAGATGTTCAAATTACCAGGTGCAAGATCTGAGTCTAGGAACTCTTGGTTTGTCATCGTGATACCTTTACAGCAGGATCAATATTTGCTAGCTCTAGCATTATACTCATTGCTTCTATCTTAAATTCTAAGGAAGAGAGCGCGATCGCGCTTTCCTCTTAAAAAGCGAATGGCAACAGAAGTATCCAGTGCAATCTCACCACTCATTCACATCTATCTGCCGACAATCGTTAATAATCACTTGCTGTAATTTTTCAGCCTCCGCATCACTTAAAATACCAGCAAATTTTTTGAGAGGATGAGTTTTGCGGGTCGCTTTAACTCGATGTAAAAAATCTAACACGACTGGAATAAGGTCATCAGGAATTTGTTCCAGTTCTGCAATCAGTTGTTCGCGATTAGTCATGGATCTATCAACCTCAATTTATTTGACTTATGACATATGGTCGCGCAAAATCTTAAGTTACTCATCTATCGTACCAGCTAAGAAATTTCCTAAAATCGCGCGATCGCGCTTTCCTCCCCAAAACCCTTGATCGCGCTTTACCTTTCCTTTCCGCTTATTCCAACACGCGATGTTCCCTGTGGGAACCGGCGTAGCCATCGCGCTTTCCTCCCCAAAACTTGTGATGTTCCCTGCGGGAACCGGCGTAGCCATCGCGCTTTCACTTTTCTTTCAGTTGATTCCAATTTGCGATGCCCAAGGGGTGATGGCTATCCTACATCAAGCAGAGAGTAAAATGGGATAAAGTTGAGATTGAGTTGACTGATGACAAAAACGGTTGAAGGATTTTATCAAGACGGATACATTCAAATCAGTGAATTACCGCAAGGAGTCAGTGAACAGACTCAAGTTCTGGTGACATTCCTTGAATCGGGCAAACTAAGCCCAAGTCAGTTACGCTCTCTTGCAGAACAGTTGGAGACACTAGCAGGGATTCAGCAAGGATTTGATGAATTAAATGCGGGACAAACTCGTCCCCTTGCGGATTTTACTCAACAGATGCAACGCAAGTATGACATTTCAGATTGAAATTACTTCCATTGCTGAATCGCAAATTGAAAAAGCCTATCAATGGTATCAGGAGCGTAACCCAAAGAAAATATCACAGAAATCTCTTAGCTTACAGTTGCTTTCCCTGATTGATCAGACTTTTTTGGGGATAGAGTCACTGCTTTTCTTCCACTTTTTGCTTGTCTGTTACGCCAATCTGCAAACATGGCAGCCACATCATAGTTAAAAGCCTTGGCGCGTTCTTCTCTATATTGATGAATTTCCTCTAGAATCTCATTATTTAATGTCATTTTACTCTCCCATCAGTTCATAAGGGGTGCAAATTCTTGGTAGTTCATATCCAAAGTCAGAGCAGATTTGAGTTAGTTTTTTCTGGATTTGAACATTTGCAATATGCTTACAATTCCACGTTAGCAAATAGTCCATACCGTGAACAGTAGCGAGGGCAATATGAGCAGCATCATTTGCTGCTTTGTCTGGCAAGTTGCTTTTTGCTAAAAACTGAATTGTTAATTCTTGACCTGCTTCTGTTGGATTTAATAATTGACAATTTTCCAAGAGAGAAAGCCGTTTTGTCGCGATTTCTAAATCTCCTAGAGATGCTTCATCCACAACGATTAAGGAAGCAAATAAGTCAAAAATTTGACTCCGCTTTTCCCACCAATCTTTGGTTACTTCAATATTGGCTGCTAAAATCAAATTTTTGGTCGATCTAGCAGTCAAATATCCCAAAATACTGGTTTCAATATAAACAGTTTCTCTCACACCCTTTTAGAAAAATCTAATCTATAAGTTTTATCTTAACCTGCGATCGCTGCCCTTTCCAAAAGATCACAATTACGCACTTAGTTTTCATCTACCTTCCGCGATCGCGCAAACTCTTAAACCATCGCGCATATCGTTCTGTTTGACGAACTTCTAACATTTTTTCAGTGTATCAAACAAACCTTAAGGGATGACAACAAAGCTATAAGGCAGACTGGAGGGTAGATACAGCCTTGAGACCTCTGTGAAAATCTAGGGATTTATGAGGCTTGAGAGCCATCAAACGATGAGCTAAATCTGACC
>JAAANX010000077.1 GCA_009909085.1 Cyanobacteria bacterium GSL.Bin1
AATATGAGCGAGACTATGTTCAACGCTAACCCGTTCTCTTAAACGTTTTCGACCAATTGGGGTCAATTGTTGTTCTCGTAATTCAGATAATAAGGCTTCATCAGGATGAATGGAAACACTAAGCTGTTGTGCATTTAAATTGGGATAACCGCATTGCCTTTATTTTTCAACTTCCGTCCCCATTTAATAATTAACTCTCCTTCATTTAGAAGTTGATTTAATAAAGACTCTAACTGTTCAACTGATTTAAATAGGCGATGAGCTATATATTCTTTAGCTGAATGCCAAACTAGTTCAATTAAGTTATAATCGGGACTATATTCAGGCAAAAACTCTAAATGAAGATTTGGCATTTCTACTTCTATTTGATCTAAATATTCCTGCTTTTTATGAAAACTTGCATTATCTAAAATGATGACAATTTTTGCTCCCTTTTCTTCAAATTCTTCCGCAGAGTTTCCCGCTTCTACCCATTCGTCTTTTAACTCTTGGTAAAAGACTTTCAAAACCTTATAAAAACTTTCTGAGTTTCCTTTTTCGACAAACTCAATAAACCTCTTTTTATCTGAATATCTTAGGGCTCCCATCGCATTAACTCTTCCTTTTTTTCTATCTCCTCTTACTTTCTTTCTTTTCCCTTTTTTACACCAATTTTTTCTTCTTATCACTCTTAAGCTAAAACCGCTCTCAGAGACTGTTCCTAAAGAAAATATAAAAAAAGGCGCGATGGCTTCGCCGGTTCCCGAAGGGAACATCGCGACCAATAACAGTCATACTAGGGAAAATGCAACGATTCGCTCACTATAAACTATGACGAAGCGTCGCTCTTATCCTACAGACTTAACCGATGCCGAGTGGAAAATTATTGAACCATTAATTCCTAAGCCCAAGCCCAGAGGTCCAAAAGCTAATGTTGATGTACGAGAAGTCCTGAATGGTATATTTTATTTCCTCCATGAAGGCTGTCAGTGGAGGGCTTTGCCTCACGACTTACCTCCTTGGACAACAGTGTCCAATTACTTTCGCAAATGGCAAAGGAAAGGCATTTGGTCGAAGATACAACAAACATTACGCTCACGCCTCCGAGAAGAGCAAGGACGAAACCCTGAACGAGCGTGCCGCGATTATTGATTCCCAGTCGGTGAAAACTGGGGAAAAAAGGGGGAAGTGTACGGTTACGACGGAGGAAAACAAGTCAAAGGTCGTAAGCGACATATATTGGTAGATACTCAGGGGCTACTTCTAGCAGTTGTCGTCAGTGAAGCGAATATGCCAGAACGTGTAGGCGGATGCGCCCTTTTACTGGAAGTTGAATCTCAAATGTCCAATTTGTCTTTAATTTGGGTAGATGCTGGTTACCAAGGACCAAACTTTAGCAGGGTAGTAGAGAAATTAACTCAAGCTAAAGTAGAAGTTGTCAAACGTTCGAGTAAAGCGTTTGAGGTTCTTCCTCGACGATGGGTGGTAGAAAGGACTTTTGCTTGGCTGGTTCAAAATCGACGTTTAGTTGTTGATTCAGAGAAATTGCCAGAAGTCAGTGAATCTCTTATTGAGGTAGCCATGACTCGTCTAATGTTGAAACGGTTAGCTATGTCTTCAGCTTAGTCTTAAGGTTTATTTTAGGAACAGTCTCTAATTGTTCTTGAAATTCTTCGTCAAATATCTCATGGCGAAATTGTCTAAGAAAGACAAATAATTTACCTTGGCGAATTTTTTGAAGCACTGTTTGTTCAGCGAGAGAGAGGGAAATGGTTGGATTCCAATTAGGTGGGCGCATTTGACTTGAACTTCCTCTAAGGGGACATTTCTCAGTATTCATGAAATGATTCATTTGTCAACCCTCTCTACTGAACCGACGCTCTAGAAGGGAGATAAGGAACGCCTAAATGGTCGAATACAGGGAGAAGGATGCTTTCGGGTCCGCGATGTCCCCCCACGCGAACACGCCATGTGGTTTTAACGGTAAAATGTTCTTTAGCAATGGCGCGAGTAGGGTCATTCAATGTTTTCAGTCGTTGGCGATAGTCGGGGTTATCTTGGGCTTGATTTAAGATTTGCACCTTTGTCCCATCTTTTTGCGGATCTTCAGGGGGACGCATCCAGCGCAAGTATTCAATAAAACTGGCATTATGACTGGTTGGTGGTTGATGATCAGGGTCTAACCAAGGAGAGAGTTTAGAATTATTATTGCCACCACCGTTTCCGTGATGATTTCCCCCACCACCGCCTTGGTTACGATTTCCCCCGCCATTATTTTGACGACGGTTAGGTTGGTTATTTCTATTGTGACGGTTCTGAGGTCGAGGGTTTGGACGTTGTAATGCTGGGTTTTGATTAGAAGGCATGGTTCTACTGTTCTCCTTTAATATCGTGATAGATCGCGTTTGCCCAAAAGCCAAATTCTTGAGCGATTTCGAGTCCTAAGCCTGTTAAACCGAGATAGTGATCAGTAGAAAGGTCTTTGATTTTTTCTAAGCCTTGAGTTGTGGTTAATTGTTGAAAACCACTTCACTTTTCTAGACATTGAAAATATTTTTTGACGACATCTTTTTTTCCGTCTTGAGATAGGGCTTGTTCTTCGGCTTTTAAGCGCATCATTCCCCAAGTGGAAAGATAAGTGTAGAGTTCAACGGCTTGGCTTTTTTGTTCTTTTAAGCGCGACTCATTATCGTTATATTTGATGCGTAAGTCTTGTAAGACTTCGTAAACTGGCGTAGCTATAGTTCTGGGGTCAAAAGTCATGATGATTCCTTATTGGTTATTGGTCATTAGTTATTAGTCATTTGTGATTCTTGGATCACTATAAAAAGAATACGTTTTAAGGAATGCTAGATTAACAAGTGTAGTCATTGAAGGGACTGGTCAAAAATGCAGTTAAAGGTGACAAGAGTGGGAGACTCAGTGGGAATCGTTTTGCCAAAGGAACTTGCGGATAAACTCCAGATTAATCAAGGTGATTTCCTTGAAATTATAGAAACTGCAGATGGGTTTACAGTTAAGCCCTATAACGCTGAATTAAGACAACAAATGGAGGTTGCAGAGAAAATAATGAGAGAAGATTATAATCTCTTAAAGCGATTAGCTGAATGAGATCATGCAATCAATTATTTGGGTGAGATATGAAGCAGTGATCAAGATTCATCGTCATCAACTAACAGAACATGGTGGACTAGATGGCATCCGAAACCAGGCGTTGTTAGAAAGCGCACTGAATCGCCCTAAAAATCTGCTTGCTTATTCTGAATCACCTCCTGATATTTCTGCTTTAGCGGCAGCTTATGCTTATGGTCTTACAACTAATCATCCGTTTGTTGATGGCAATAAAAGAACAGCTTATGTCGTTACTCGCAGTTTTCTTATACTGAATGGTTATGACTTAGAAGCCTCTGAGGAAGGAACGTATCAGACTTGGATGGATTTGGCTGCTTCTAGGCTTTCGGAAGAAGAACTAGCAATTTGGATTAGGGAACGAATCTTTCCTTATGGGGGATGAGTTTTGAAAATTTGGGGTTTCATAGTAACTGATCATTTCCACTGTTGAACGAAACCGCGACCAAGGCTTTCCTGTCCGCCGATTTGGATGATGTCGTGATTTTGAATTAAAGTTTGGAAGTCGTTTTGTGATTGTTGTCCAGTTCCGTTGGCTTGGTTGGTGAGTCCCCATGTGAAGTACATGAGGCTATCAGGGGGAATGGCTTCTTCATAGCGGAAACCGCCATCCACAACTTTGTGTTCATCCAGTTTGATTTTCACTTGTCGCCACAAACTCATTTGGATGAGAGTCGCGCAATGTTGGTCGGGAAGCACTAAAACTTTGTCGATACTGCTGGCTGGTTTGGGAACAAAAGATTGCCAATTTTGAAAAGGTTGCAGTTCATCAGATTTGATAATCGCATCTTTGAGGTAAACGTTCCTGTTTTTATCTTTAAGAGTGCTGCAATAAATAAATCGTCCTTTTACAATGAAAGAGAAGTCATGTATCGACGGAAGGTTAATGAACACAGACTCCATCGAATTAACCGACTCTCGAAAATCTCTCTTTCAAG
>JAAANX010000078.1 GCA_009909085.1 Cyanobacteria bacterium GSL.Bin1
TTTATTAATGCGTTTAGTTGAGCATCTTCTGAAATTAAAATATTGGGAAAGCGAAATTAAAAATAATCGCGGTCATTGGGAAGCCGAAATTCTCAACTTTCGCAAACAGATTAAAAAAGAATTGAAAGCAAGCCCTAGTCTTAAACCCTATTTATTTGAAATTTGGAATGAGTGTTATCAAGATGGACGAGAAATTGCTGCAGCGCGATCGCAGCTTCCTCTTGAAACCTTTCCTGAACAGCCCATTGCCACCTTAGAACAAGTCTTAGATCAAAGCTGGCTTCCCTAATGATGACGACAAGCTACTCATAAAGTAGCTAGTCGTTTTCAGTATCCTCTTTTCTGTCAAAGTAATCATCAAAAAAGACAATGTTCACAGAATCACAACCCATCAAAAAAAGTTTATACGAAACTGATTATAACCTTTGGGTATTAGCAACCGTTAAACAGCTAGAAAATAAAGAATTCAATACGGTTGACTGGGAAAATTTAATTGAGGAATTATCCGATTTGAGTCGTCGTGAAAAAAGGAAACTCAAGAACCTTCTTAGAAGAGTATTTGAACACTTGCTGAAATTAAACTATTGGCAAGCCGAAGTTGAAAATAATCGTGGTCATTGGGAAGCAGAAATTGCCAACTTTCGTAAGCAAATGAAAGATCAACTGGCAGATAGTCCGAGTTTAAAACCTTATTTAGAAGAAATTTTTGCTGAGTGTTATCAAGATGGGAGAGAAATTGCTGCAGCGCGATCGCGCCTTCCCCTTGAAACCTTTCCTGAAACACCCATTGCCACCTTAGAACAAGTCTTAGACGAAAACTGGCTTCCCTAAAAATCGTAAACTTTTATTGCAGAGCGTCACATCGTATGATACCTTATTTCTGTCTAAAGATTTTTTAAGCAAACCATGCAGCACAGCAATCTCTTTCCCAAAGCTACAAATCGTGGAAATTGTCCCCCATAAGGTGGATTGAGGATTGCGTTGGTCTGAAAAATATTACCCATTTCTTGTTTCAAGAGAATGAGGAGTGTTCCATGGAACGTCCATACATCATGGGTCGTTGGTCACTGTCCTCAACAAAATAAGAAGGGCTATAAATTCAATAACTTATGCTCAGAAATATTTTTATTTTTGAGCAATGTTGTTATTAAGATTAAGGAGAAAGTTTGGACTTCAATTTATTAAGACGAGAGTGGTTTTCTAATACACAAAAAGATATTCTTGCTGGTGCGGTAGTGGCTTTAGCCTTGATCCCAGAAGCAATCGCGTTTTCTTTAATTGCTGGGGTTGACCCGAAAGTTGGGTTATATGCCTCTTTCGTTATTGCAGTCATTACTGCCATTTTTGGTGGGCGCACCGGCTTAATTTCCGGTGCAACGGGGGCAATGGCACTCGTCATGGTTAACCTTGTAAAAGAACAGGGTCTGCAATATCTGTTTGCAGCCACCATATTGACAGGTATCTTGCAAATTGTCTTGGCTCTGTTTAAGCTCGACCAGCAAATGAAATTTGTGCCACGGGCGGTGATGATTGGGTTTGTTAATGCCCTTGCGATTTTGATTTTTACCTCACAGTTTCCACAACTGACTAACGCACCTTGGGAAGTTTATGTGATGGTCGCTGTGGGATTAGGGATTATCTACCTTTTTCCCAGAATCACTAAATCCATTCCCTCTCCTCTGGTTGCTATTGTTTTACTAACAGCAGTCTCGATTTTCCTTGAACTTGATGTTCCTACTGTGGGAGATATGGGGGAACTACCCACAGCATTTCCGATTTTTATCCTACCCGAGGTTCCCTTAAATTTAGAAACGTTAGAAATTATTTTCCCCCCCGCTTTAACCCTGACCATTGTCGGGTTACTAGAAACTTTACTCACCGCAGCCTTACTTGATGAATTAACTGATACTCCCAGTGATAAAAACCGCGAAGCCAAAGGTCAAGGCATTGCCAATATTATGACGGGCTTCTTTGGGGGCATGGCAGGGTGCGCCATGATTGGTCAATCCGTTATTAATATCCAATCTGGCGGACGGAAACGGCTTTCCACCTTTACTTCAGGGATTTTTCTTCTCTTCTTTATCCTAGTGCTGGGAAATTGGGTACAACAAATTCCGATGGCATCTCTGGTTGCTGTGATGATTATGGTTTCCATTGGCACATTTAGTTGGTCATCGATTCGCAATATCCCCCGCGTGCCTCGCAGTGAAACCTTTGTTATGGTTACCACAGTCTTAGTAACCGTAATTAGTCATAACTTAGCGATTGGTGTAGTGGTGGGAATTGCCCTCAGTACCCTTTTCTTTTCCCGTGAAATTGCTCAAGTGGTCTTTGTTGATAAAAAGCTAAGCCCTGATGGGATGCACCGCACCTATAGCGTCGCAGGACAAATTTTCTTCGTTTCTGTTGAGCAGTTTTTGAATGGCTTTGATCTCAAAGAAGAAGTTGAAACAGTGACTATTGATCTCTCCAATGCTCATATTTGGGATCAATCGGCGGTCAATGCGATTGATAAAGTTGTCATTCAATTCCGTCGTCATGGCGCAGAAGTGGAACTGGTGGGCTTGAATGAAGACAGTGCCAAAATGCTTGATCGCCTTGCCATTCATGATAAACCCGATGCTCTCGAAAAAGTTGCCAGTCACTAAACTATTCAAATCAATGAAACATATTCTCTTATGCACCGATGGCTCTGCTTTTGCCCAAGAAAGTTATCATTATGCAGCTTGGCTTGCCCCTCGCCTTGAGGCTCGTGTTGATGTTTTGTATGTCACCGATGTTCGCTCTCAAAAATCCATTGAAACGGGGAATTTAAGTGGCAGCATTGGCATTGATGCTGCTAAAGATTTACTAAGCAAACTCGTCGAACTCGAACATGAGAAAGCCAAAATCAATCATGAGCGGGCAAAACTGATCCTCGAAGATGCCAAACAACGGCTAGCGTCTGAAGGAGTAGAAGATGTTAAGACCATCCACGAAACCGGTTTTCTGGTGGATTGCTTTCACGAATTTGAAACCAATGCCGATTTAATTATCTTAGGTAAGCGCGGCGAAAATGCCCCCTTTGCCTCCAATCATTTGGGCGGGAATACCGAGCGTATTTTACGGGGGAGTCATAAACCATGCTTGGTTACGCCTCGTCAATTTAAGCCCATTAAACGCTTACTTTTTGCCTATGATGGCAGTAAAAGCTGTCAGAAAATGTTGCGTTTTCTGGTCGAATCACCAGCCTTTCAAGGATTAGAACTCCATATCCTCACGGTGGCACGAACCGCTCAAGATAAAAAAGCTCAAAAACGCAACCAAGAAGCTGAAGAACAAACGCGAGCAGCAGGATTTGATCCCATTTGTCAAATCTTAGAAGGGAATCCCGAAAAAATCATTGCCAGTTATGCCGAAGGACATGATATTAGTTTGATTGTCATGGGAGCTTATGGGCATAGTCGTATTCGTTCTCTTGTGATTGGCAGTACCACCGCACAAGTGCTGAGAAGTACCCAACTCCCAGTATTGTTATTCCGCTAGATGGACTAAACTAATTCTGGACAATTGGAAAACCTTTATATGAACATTACAAACACAATTCATTTTCGGAATCTCCAAGGAGATATCCTTGGGGGAATCACAACTGCAGTTGTTGCTCTCCCAATGGCGTTAGCATTTGGGATTGCCTCTGGTGCTGGGGCTGCTGCTGGCTTATGGGGAGCCGTTTTAATTGGCTTTTTTGCAGCGTTATTTGGTGGGACACCGAGCCTCATTTCTGAACCCACAGGTCCGATGACGGTCATTGTGACTGCTGTGATTACGGAACTGACAGCCAATAACCCAGAACAAGGGTTAGCCATGGCATTTACCGTCATTATGATGGCGGGCGGATTTCAAATTCTGTTTGGGGTTCTCCGTTTAGGACGCTATATTACGATGCTTCCCTATAACGTCATTTCTGGTTTTATGACTGGGATTGGGGTGATTTTAATCTTTGTTCAACTTGCCCCGTTTTTAGGACAAGAAACCCCAGAAGGAGGCGTGCTTGCGGTACTGAGAAATCTACCGATGCTGATTGCTAATCTTGATCCTTGGGAAACTTTGTTGGGGGTTATTACCTTGGCAATTTTATTTTTGTATCCCTCCCGTTGGAAACGAGTGGTTCCGCCACAGTTAATTGCTTTACTGATTGGCACGGCAATTTCTATGATTTTCTTCAGTGGGATGGATATTCGTACCATTGGCACCATTGGCGAAATTAGTCCGGGTTTACCAGACTTACAACTGCCAACCTTTAGTGCAGGTAATTTACGGTTAATGTTTGTCAATGCCATTATCTTGGCAACCGTCGGCTCGATCGATTGTTTACTCACTTGTGTGGTTTCGGAGGGCTTAACTCGTCAAGAATACAAAGCCAATAAGGAGTTAATTGGTCAAGGAATCGCGAATTTATTCACCGGTTTTGGTGGTGGAATTGCCGGTTCTGGTGCAACAACTCCCACTGTCGTTAATATCCAAGCCGGGGGACGCACAGCGGTATCCGGACTAACCCGCGCCCTGGTGTTATTGGTAATTGTCCTCTGGGCTGCCCCTCTCACAACTGGCATTCCTTTAGCCGTCTTAGCCGGAATTGTT
>JAAANX010000079.1 GCA_009909085.1 Cyanobacteria bacterium GSL.Bin1
GGGTAGTTGCGTTTGGTGATGGAGAAACAATATCGACCCTGTTAATGCACAGATCGACTTCTTTAGTGACGGAGTTATTGGGACAACTGCCGCACTTGCGAACCCAAATTTATTTCAAATCCTCCTTGACTGCTCTTTCCCACGCCATGGAGGATCAAGTTTTTGCAACCGCCGATCCCCCACTGGTCATTGCAAGTTTTCAACAAGAACGGTTTTATCGGCAGGAAGCCCATCGTTATCGTCGATTAGGAAAACAAAGCAATCATATCTATATTTTTTCGGCGCTGGACACCTCATTTCGAGAAAATGAGCAAACTTGTACAACAATCAATTTTGATCCTGAAGATGCCCTCGCTCAAGAATGGCACTTAACCGTTATTGGCAAAACCTTTAGTAGTTGCCTCATTTGTCGGGAATGCCCTTCTAATGAGACTCACCAACCTGTTGCTTTAGATTCTGCACGACGATTTGAAGGCATTTGGACCTTTGATCCCGAGGTCACAAAAACAGCAACTTCTCTGCTATTCGATAAAATTTTATACTATCGACCCGAGTTAGAAAGCCAAATTGAAACCGCTCGGAACAACTATCTACAAGAGACGCTAAAAGCGGAATCAACCTCAGAACGCGTCAACCCTGATGCCTTTGTGGAACGGCTGGTGACCCATTTGCAGGCAGGACAATATCGTGTGATTCGGGCTTACAGCTCGATCGCGAAAAAAGAAGAAAAAGAACGTTTATTACGGTCTTTAACCAATGCCATCCGTCAATCTTTAGACCTGCAAGAAATTCTTGAGATTACCGTTCAAGAAGTGGGAGAAGCCCTCTCGGCATGTCGTTGCTTAGTCTATCGCTGTCGTCCTGATACCACCACTGCCACCATTGAACACGAATTCTTACGCAACAATATCAGTTCTCTTAAAGATGAAGTGTGGCCTATTGAAAAAAATCCTCTTCTACACAATGTCCGTGAAAAGGGAACGCCAGTTTATATCCAATATACCGCTACCGATTCGATGATTCAAAATCATCCACTATTATCCTCTCTTGTTGCTGAACACCAAATTTATAGCTGGCTATTGGTTCCCTTGTTGTATCAAGGACAAGTCATTGGCATGATTGAACTCCATCATTGCGATCAGCAGGAAACCGCTTGGAGTGATCAGGATATCGAACTAGTAGAAGCGATCGCGCCCCAAATCGGACTTGCCCTCACCCAAGCTGAAGCCTATACCAATCTGGAAGCCCTCAACGAACAACTCGAAGCCCTAGAACAAACTCGTTCTAACCTCGTTGCGATTACCGGACATGAACTGCGCACTCCCCTTTCCACGATTCAGGTTTGCTTAGAAAGCTTGGTGAGTGAACCGGATATGTCGGAAGAACTGCGACAAGTGATGCTTTCTACCGCCCTCAATGATGCCGAACGCATGCGTCGTTTGGTACAAGACTTCCTCACCCTCTCGCGCCTGGAAAGTGGGCGCATTGAGTGGAACCCCGAACCGATGTCCGTGGAAGAATGTATCGAATTATCCCTGAGTAATATTCGCGGTAAAAATACCGAAACCCCTTTACCGATTATCGAAAACCATGCCGAAGCCAATCTCCCGCTTGCTTATGTGGATGGGGAATGGTTAGTGGAAGTCTTAGCCAAATTGTTAGATAATGCTTGTAAATTTACCCAAAACAATGGCAAAATTATCCTCTCCGCTGAACCGGACAATCAAGACAAAGTGAAAGTCACTATCGCTGATACGGGTAGAGGCATTGAACCCTCCCGTTTAGAAACTGTCTTTGACCGCTTTTATCAAGAGGAAGGGGCATTACAGCGCACCACCGGCGGCACCGGTCTTGGTTTAGCCATTTGCCGTCAAATCGTCCAAAAATGGGGCGGCGAAATTTGGGCAGAATCAAGGGGTAAAAACCAAGGAACGCAGTTTCACTTTACCATCCCCGTTGCTCGAGCTGCACAAGTGACTTCAAGTGTCAAGTAATTCATTAAGAATTTACGGAAACACTCTAATGACTAATGACTTCCCAAGAACAAATACATTCCTCATGAGGGAGGGGAAACCAACTTGATCTTTGCTTAACTAAAAAGAGAAGTGTTACAAAACTTAATCTTATGTTTAACCACCCCCTCTGGCAACAACTGAAACGCGCTCTCCTGATTGCTTTTGTCGTTGGATTTGCCTGTTTACAGACCATCACCAGTCATCCCGCGCAAGCCGATGAAGGGCAATTCATTGATTCCGAAGGTAGGGACTTAACTGCTGTCGTAGAATGCTTACCAGAAAACTATGGCAAAGGGGACTTGCAAAGCGCGATCGCGAAGTTTGGCAACGATTATCTCGAACGCGTCTTTCGCCTGAAAGAAGATACCGCAGATTACCAAGTGAGTGAAGACGAACAACAGTTCCAAAAGTGCCTCCAAAGTAAAGGCATCCGACCCAAAGCCTAACTCGTTTCCTCAGTCTCCTTGGTTTTCTCTGGATCTAGCTTAAAAATGACTACCGCTAAAGGCGGTAAACACAAATCCAGGGAATATGGCTGTTCGTGAAACGTCCACGTTTGCGTCCATTTGCCCCCTAAATTCCCCATATTGCTGCCGCCATACTCGCGACTATCGGAATTGAAAATTTCTTGATAGAAGCCTGCCGTTGGCACACCAACGCGGTAGTGACTATGGGGTTGGGGGGTAAAATTGCAAACAACGACTAAAAAATCAGCACTGTCTTGGGCGCGACGAATGAACGACACAACACTATGACGGTGGTCATTACAATCAATCCAAGCAAAGCCTTCCTCAGCAAAATCTTGTTCATATAACGCCGGTTCCTGGCGATAAATACGATTGAGGTCGCCGACATAGTTTTTGAGGCGGTGATGGAAAGGATACTCTAATAACCACCAATCTAATGGCGTCTGTTCATCCCATTCATTCCATTGTCCGAACTCCATCGATGCAAACAGCGTCTTCTTGCCAGGATGAGTAAACATAAACGCGAATAAACAGCGAACATTGGCAAACTTTTGCCATTCATCCCCTGGCATTTTCCCTAGAATATGGCTTTTGCCATGAACCACCTCATCATGAGATAACGCCAGCATATAATTCTCACTGTGGTGATACCACATACTAAACGTTAAATTATTTTGATGAAACTGGCGGAACCAAGGATCCATGCTGAAATAGTCCAGCATATCGTGCATCCAACCCATATTCCATTTCAGGTTAAATCCTAAACCGCCGGTATAAGTGGGCCAAGACACCATCGGCCAAGCGGTGGACTCCTCAGCAATAGAGACGACACCGGGAAAATAGCTAAATAACAAATAATTGGTTTGCCGGAGAAACGCCACTGCATCTAAATTCTCTCTTCCCCCATACTCATTGGGTAACCATTCTCCCTCTTGCCGTTGATAATCTAGATATAGCATTGACGCTACTGCATCCACTCGTAAGCCATCCAGATGATATTTATCCAGCCAAAATAGGGCATTGGCTTCTAAGAAATTCCGGACTTCGGGACGCGCATAATTAAAAACATAGGTGCCCCATTCTTTATGTTCTCCTCGTCGCGGATCAGGGTGTTCGTAAAGATGGGTGCCATCAAAGAGGGCTAAACCATGAATATCCTTAGAAAAGTGTCCGGGAACCCAGTCGAGAATGACGCCAATGCCATTTTGATGACATTGATCGACGAAATACATAAAATCCTGAGGGGTACCATAGCGAGAGGTACAAGCATAATAAGCCGTCACTTGATAGCCCCAAGACCCATCAAAGGGATGTTCGGCTAACGGCAGCAATTCAATATGGGTATAGCCCAGTTCTTTCACATAGGGAATCAGAGTTTCGGCAAGTTCATAGTAAGTGAGAAACCTTGCTTCCCAATTTTCACCGGACATCGTTACTGGAGACACTTCCCCCTGTAAGCTGCGGGGCGGATCATTGACTGACCCTTGCAACCAAGACCCCAAATGAACCTCATAAACTGAAATCGGAGATTGCAGCGGATTGTAGTGACGCCGTTGTTCCAGCCAGTTGCTATCGCCCCAAGTATAAGTATTCAAATCGGTGACAATTGATGCTGTATTTGGGCGCACTTCTTGCTGAAAGCCATAGGGATCAGATTTATCATAAATCTCACCATCCTCCCCTTTAATCAAATATTTGTAGCGTTCTCCTACTTGCACGTCTGGAATAAACAGTTCCCAAATCCCGCTTTCTCCCTTTTGCATGGGATGCTGTCCCTTTTCCCAGTGGTTAAAATCGCCGATAATCGCAATACTTTGGGCATTTGGTGCCCAGGTAGCAAAGTAAACGCCCGTCACTCCTCGGACAGTTGTGGGGTGTGCCCCTAGTTTTTCGTAGATGCGGTGATGATTTCCTTCTGAAAAGAGGTAGCGGTCATATTCTGTAAAATGAGGCGAAGGAAAGGCATAGGGGTCGTAAATCACCCGTTCATGTTCTTTTTCTTGGATGCGGAGTTGGTAGTTAATGAGAGGTTCCCCATCGAGATCAATGATGCACTCGAAAAATTGAGGATGATGACTGGCGTGCATGGGGTGTTCTTCTCGGGCTGCGGGTAAACGCACCCATGCGGCTTTAGCTTGAGGAAGATAAGCCCGTATTGCCCACTTTTTTTGATTTTCTTGTGTTTCGATTAAATGTGCCCCCAGAACGGTAAAGGGGTTAGGATGCTGGTTGGAGACAATTTTTTGGACTTGTTCTGGGGTCAGGTTTTGGGACATTTTTTATGGGTGATACGTGAGTGCTATTTATGCCGATTTCTTCTCACTTGCCTAGAATGGCGTTAAAATGCGCAGCATTTGACGAATTTGTAAGAGAAAAATCGTTTCTTGAATTTGAGGGCTTAACTCTGGAGGATAGGGGGATTGAGCTAATTCCACTTGTAATTGTGCATATTCAGCTGCGGTTAAGGGCTGACCATCAATGCGCGATCGCGCTTCCAGTATAATTTTAGTCCGCAATACCTCTTCTGGGGTATCCTCCGGTGGGGGTAAGGCAACACTCGGAGTCACTATTCCCATTACACTGAAACTGAAACCGCATAAATATCCGCAAAGTTGGAGTCGTTTCATTCTGGAGATGACAATCAATCAGTCAATGTTTATTGTAAGGGCGATCAGACATTTGGCCATACTCTTTCTCAAATTGAGCACTATGAATTTAACCACAGAGGCACAAAGAACACAGAGACTTGCACAACATAACAACGATCATGAAAAAATAACCTTTTATAATCCAGAAGGGGAATTAAAACAGTCTTTACTTGTGCCAAATTTTCCCCATGAAATTAAACGTTAATTGAAGAGAATTTAACTCAAAGCATCAAGGTTCCGTAAAGCAAATTCGGTGCGCGATCGCGCGGTTAAATCCGATTCTGCTTCCTGTCGTTGCTGTAAATATTCCTGAATCTCTGCTGTAAAAACTTGTTTCGCCAGTGACTCTAACCCTACAATTGCAGCATACCGCACAATCCATTCCTCATCCGTTGCAACTGTCTTCAGCGTTTCAAAAACTTTTCTCTGCGCCGTTTCTCTGGCTTCTGGCGGTAAAACATCCCAGCGTAACTGCCCCAAACCTTTCGCAGCCCCCCGACGCACACTGAGGGAAAAATCGCTGGTTGCTGCATCCAATAAAATCTCTAATGCTTCTGGGTTTGCAATCCGCGATAACGCTCGAATTGCCCATGCCCTCGCCCCATAATCATAGCCATCAAGGTCGTGAATGAGAGTGGGAACTGCAACATCTCCTAACTGGACTAATCCTTCTACCGCAGCCACTGCTGCACCCGGATTATTAAATCCTAACACTTTAATCAGCATGGGAATTGCCGCTTCCGATTGACTGCGACTGAGTGCCCACACCGCTTTGACTAATTCTTCTGAAGAACTGGCTTTTTCAACCGCTTGAATTAAAGGTTCTGACAAGGCTCAATACAGGATAAACAAACGATAGTAGCGACCCGTAATCAATGACCAGTGACTAATGACCAATGACTAATGACCAATGACTAATGACCAATGACCAATAACATATCAGATTTTTGCATTTTTCAGAAGGTTCTCACCAATCCCAAAAACAAAATGATAAGCTAACGGATGCGTTAAAAAATTTCAGATAATATCAATCTATGTCAAGTCAGAGTGAACTTCCTTCTTTATTGAAAGTGGCCCGTGGAGAAAGTGTATCACGTCCACCCGTGTGGATGATGCGGCAAGCAGGACGATACATGAAAGAATACCGCGATTTACGCGATAAATACCCCAGTTTTCGGGAACGTTCGGAAAATCCGGATCTCGCTATTGAAATTTCACTCCAACCTTGGCGGGCGTTTCAACCGGATGGCGTGATTCTGTTCTCTGATATCCTCACACCATTACCAGGGATGGGCATTGACTTTGATATTGTGGAAAGTAAAGGACCGGTTATTGATCCGCCGATTCGCACCCAAGAACAAGTCGATCAGATGCGTCCGCTAGATCCGGAAAGTTCACTGCCTTTTATTAAAACCATTCTCAAGTCGTTACGGGAAGAAGTGGGGAATCAATCCACAGTTTTAGGCTTTGTCGGTGCACCCTGGACATTAGGGGCTTATGCCATTGAAGGAAGAACCTCAAAAAATTATGCCAATATCAAAGGAATGGCGTTTCAAGAACCCCAACTCTTACATCAGTTCTTAGGCAAAGTTGCCGACTCAATCGCGCGCTATGTCCGTTACCAAATTGATTGCGGCGCACAAGTCGTGCAGATGTTCGATTCTTGGGCGGGTCAACTTTCTCCACAAGATTACGAAATCTTTGCTTTACCTTACCAGAAACGAGTCGTTGAGCAAGTCAAACAAACCCATCCCGATACTCCCTTGATTCTCTATATTAGCGGCAGTGCTGGGGTCTTAGAGCGGATGGCAAAGACAGGTTTTGATATTATTAGTTTAGATTGGACGGTTGATTTGGCTGAAGCCAGACAACGGATTGGACAAGAGACAAAAGTTCAGGGAAATATTGATCCGGGAGTTTTATTTGGATCGCAAGATTTCATTCGCGATCGCGTCTTAGAAACCATTCGTAAAGGAGAAAATCGCAGACATATCCTCAACTTAGGTCATGGGGTATTACCGGGAACCCCAGAAGATAATGTCAGACATTTCTTTGAAGTGGCAAAACAAGGATAGTTACTCATTTAAAGTTAAGTTGGATGGGTGAGAAAAACTCACCCAGTTGATAATGCGTTACAGTTTGATCAATAGCTGAATGACTTAAAAAATAAATAAATAGATAGAAAAAATTCACTATGATTGATACAACTCATTCTCGGAGAAGCCTTGAAGAAATTGCTGCTGATTTTAATCTATCCGTGTCAGAACTAATTGATCACCTTGAAGAAGGAAAACTCGCAATTATTGATCCAGAAGCTTTAGAAGATCACCTAGATTTAACGGAAGCGCGCAATGCGATTGCTGAAACGATTGCTAATGAAGAAAGACCGGTTCCTTGGGAAGAAGTTGAAAAAGAACTTACGATCAGATCAATTAATGTATCGGATTGAAATCCTACCCAAAGCCAAAAGACAACTAAAAGCAATTCCCCGTGAGATGCAAACTCTCCTTAAGAATGCGATTCGTAACTTGTCAGAGACTCCACGAACACTAGGGGTTAAAAACTCTCTGGTGAGAATAACTTATATCGAATTCGGATTAGAAATTATCGAGTTATCTACCAAATTCAAGATGATGTTCTCTTAGTGCTTGTTGTAGCAGTTGGTCACCGTCGGGACATTTATCGTTAAACTTGCTATAGTCTATCAGTTTATCAAAATATTAATTGTTTAAAAGTCAGAATGCGAATTTTTATCACGGGTGGAAGTGGCTGCATTGGTCACTACCTTGCTGAAGATTTAATTAATAATACGAATCACGAACTATTTTTTTTAGTTCGTAATCCGGCAAAAATTCAGTTTAATCCGGAAGCGCGATCGCGCATTCATATTTTAAAGGGCGATTTAGAAGAAATTCACCAGTTTGAAGACTTATTAAAAACCATTGATGTTGCCATTTTAGCAGCAACCATTTGGGGCGGAAAAGCTCAAACATTTCGGATTAATGTGGATCGCACCCTTGACCTGTTAGACTTATTAGATTCTGAAACTTGTCAGCAAGTTATTTATTTTTCTACTGCTAGTATTCTCGATTATCATCACCAACCCTTAAAACCAGCCGGAGAAGTGGGAACTGAATATATTCGCTCTAAATATCAATGTTATTTTAAGATCAAACAACATCCTCTTGCTTATAAATTAAGCATTGTTTTCCCGACTTTAGTTTTAGGAGGTGATCAAAATAAACCCTATTCTCATATTTCTTCAGGACTTCCGGAAGTAGCAAAATGGGTTAACTTAGCGCGTTGGTTAAAAGCAGACGGCAGTTTTCACTTTATTCATGCCCACGATATTGCGACGACAGTTGATTATTTAATTCATCATCAATCGCCGGATCCAATCCCTCGAGAATTCGTTTTAGGCAGTCCAAAAATTACAGCCAATCAACTCATTGAAAATCTATGCAAATATTTTCAGAAACGCATTTATTTTCGCATTCCGCTATCTATAACGTTAGCCAATTTCTTGATTATTCTTTTTCGCATTGAAATGGCGCAGTGGGATCGCTTTTGTTTACAATATCGCCACTTTAGCCACGAAAACCCAGTCAACCCAGAAACTTTTGGTTTAACTCCATACTGTGCCACACTGACTGATGTGTTTAAACTCCATCATCTTTAAGTTGTCACTTTTTACTGAAAATTTTAACGACACAGCATTCAATCTAAGAGGGTATCAATGCCAACTGCTGATCAGGGTATTATGTGTATAACACTATGCCAATCACTCACGAATTCCTTTATGCCTATTTTCGTGGTTCGGCTTGATGAAAGAACGGGAAACGTATTTATTCTAGCTGGCGATAAGATAGAGATAGAAATTTACCGTAATGGTCGTTGGAGGTTTTTGTGAGTCAAGATGAATTCAAGAAAATGACTAAATCTGAACTGCGAGCCTATGTGATTGCTCATCCCAATGATCAAAATGCCTTTCACCTCTTTGTTGACCGCTTTACCGCCGATGCTTCTCCAGAAACTTTCGGTTTGCCACAGTCTCACTCTGATGTTGAAGAGATTGAAAAGTTAATCCAGGAAAGAGTGCGTTAGCTTGTGTCTAACAACTGCAACGATGATTTGTTAGAAATAGTAAGTAAGAAACGATGGATAATCAATGGCAAATCAGACAAAACCAACGAACTCTCAAACCAGACAACAATGGCGGGAAGAAATTACGGCGCTACCGTCTTGGTTAAAACGTCCCATTGGCAATGCCAGTGAAATTTCAACCGTACAACAGGTGGTTAAACAGCGCGATATTCACACCATCTGCGAAGAAGGGCGTTGTCCCAACCGAGGCGAATGTTATAGTAACAAAACAGCAACATTTCTCTTAATGGGAGCAACTTGTACCCGAGCCTGTGCATTTTGTCAAGTGGATAAAGGTCACGCCCCAATGCTCCTTGATCCGGAAGAACCGCAGAAAGTGGCGGAAGCGGTAGAAGCGTTAGGGTTAAAGTATGCCGTGTTAACCTCAGTGGCACGAGATGACCTTGAAGATGGTGGCGCCAGTTGGTTTGTAAAAACGATGGAAGCGATTTGGAAACGCTCCCCTGGGACAGGAATTGAGGTGTTAACGCCAGATTTCTGGGGGGGGAAAGATTCACAGCAAAAACAGCGCGATCGCGTGGCAACCGTAGTCGCAGCGAAGCCGGCTTGTTATAACCATAATGTCGAAACGGTTCCGCGTTTACAAGGTCCAGTGCGTCGTGGGGCACAATATGACCGTTCCCTGGAGGTATTAAAAATTGTAAAAGAAATTGACCCCACAATTCCCACGAAATCCGGGTTGATGCTAGGACACGGGGAAACAGAAGCAGAAGTAATTGAAACCTTACAAGATTTACGGGCAATTGAGTGCGATCGCGTCACCCTCGGACAATATATGCGCCCTTCCCTAGAACACCGCCCTGTGCAAAAATATTGGACACCAGATGAATTTGATCGCCTCGGCGCGATCGCGCAAGAAATGGGATTTGCTCACGTTCGTTCAGGTCCCCTTGTGCGCAGTTCATACCACGCCGGAGAGGCGGCTTAATTCTCTCATTCAACCAATCAATAAAAATAAGGAAGACAAAATTATGGCAAAAACGTCAGCAGATAAAATGCCGGTTCCTCAATCCGGTCAACCCCCCTATCGGTTTCGTACCATTTGGGCATTAGTTCTACTCGCCGTTAACTTTATTGTGGCAGGAATTTATTTCCATTTCCTCAATATCTAGGCTGCCTCATTATTAACCCCTTCACCCCCTCACTCTGGCTTAGAATAGAAGGAGGGGGTTTTGGTTGAAATTTTATATAACTAGTTGCTCATATGGATTTTTAGTCATTACAAAGATCTCTCTCTTGGATCAGGTATATGAAAAGTCATGAAGTTATAGTAAGAATTGTAAATATGTTAAGTTTTTGTAACAGAATGCCTTGATCCCCGAAAAATAGGAATTAAACTCTCTATTGGGACGACAGGGTGTGTTAATTACCGACTCGCCTCAGGGGAATAATCGCAGTATCCAACTTATTGCACAAATTTACTATGACTAGCTTCACGAAATTATCCCAACCTAAATCTAATCAAGAAGCCTCTGCCTGGATCCGTGGTCTGTTAACTGTTGCTTGGGCCGATGGAGACTTTGATCTTGAAGAGAAGCATCTGATCACAAAAATTACCAAAGAAGAATTGACGCCAGATCTCGAGTTGAATCAAATTGATTTAATTAGCCCAGAAGAGCTAGCCACGACGCTGGGTCAAGATAAGAAAGTTGCCGAAAATTTCCTCCGTACTGCAGTAATGGTTGCAGTGGCTGATGGCGTTTACTCTCGTCCAGAAGCTGACCTCTTAAATTCTTTCTGTAAAGCCCTTAATCTCGAAGTGGAAGCACTCAAAACCCTAGAACATACCCTGTACAATCGCGAGTCTCAAGAAACTGGGGCAACTGTCTCCCTCCAAGAAAATGAACAGCAAGATTATCCCAGTCATCCGCATTCTGATGTTTTGAAACCAGTCCGGGATTGGCTCGATGGGATGGAAGTGGATGATCCTCGGGTAGCAAGATTTATTTGTAAATTAGTGCCTTCGCAATGTCCCTTTGAACGGGATATCAAACTCTTTGGTCACAAATTGGTTCATATTCCCCCCTTATGTAAACTGAATCCCCTTTATGAGCAACTAGTAGGGTTGCGTTTCCGAGCGTTATCTTTTCTTGCTGATGAATGTAAGGAAGATGTTTCTAAGTACACTTAAAGTAGTAACTAATTAATTACTAAGACAAGGAGATGGGTAGACAAGGTGAGGCTTCGGCGAACTCAGCCGAACCGGGGCGAATCTTTAATTGTCTGCTTCCCAATAATTAACAACGCCTCCAGTAACCTTTTTCCCTATTTCGCAGCAGAAATGCACTGTGTATAAGCCTGCACATCAGAAATAGAGAAAAGCGCCTGAAATGGAATGCCGCGTTCTTGATATAACTCTTTCCCGCCTTGTTCGCGATCAATGATGGCTAAAATCTCACTCACTTCATAGCCAGCCGCTTGCAGTTGTTCTACCGCAAACAATGCCGATTGACCGGTCGTCACCACATCTTCCAAAACAACAATTTTTGACTGGGGAGGAAGCTTTTTCCCTTCCAAGTAAGCATTCGTCCCATGCCCTTTTGGCTTTTTTCGGACGATAATTCCCGGTATAGGGCGATTTTCATAAGCAGAAACAACGGTAACAGCACTAACTAAAGGATCTGCCCCTAGGGTTAAACCCGCAACTGCTGCTGTGTCAGTCGGTAAGTTGGATAGAAACAGTTGTCCAATCGCTAATGCGCCCTCTGCACTCAAAGAAACGGGCTTGCCATTGACATAATAAGAACTTTTTTGCCCGGAGGAAAGGGTAAAATCTCCTTCCTGGTAAGCTTCTGTTGCGAGCAGATGCAGTAATTTTTCCTTGACTTGATCTAAGTTTTTTTCCTTTGCTCGTGTCAATTGTCACTCGTCCCTTATTAATCGTTAATTATCCCACTAAGCCCGAACGTAACGCTCGAACCGCTGCTTGGGTTCGGTCATCGGCGCAGAGTTTGTTCAAAATATTGCGGACATGGGTTTTCACGGTTCCCACTGTAATGTAAAGTTTTTCGGCAATTTCGGCGTTACTGGCTCCTTCGACAATCAGTTGTAAAACTTCCAATTCCCGTTCTGTCAAAGGATAGGCTTCAACTAATTGTTCATATTCGGGTTCAGACGCACTGATTTGTCGGGTTTTTGCTTCTTCTTCAGGGGAAGAAATGGTTTTTGCTTGGGAAATGACAACGCGCGCGATCGCGGGATCAATCCAAGAACTGCCTTCTTTTGTCACTCGCAGCGCTTCTAAGAGTAAGTCAAAACTGATATCTTTCATACAGTAAGAATCAGCCCCAGCCGCAAAAGCAGCTAAAACATATTCTTGGCTATCTTGAAGGGTCAGAATTAAAATTTTGACATCTTTAAGGGCATCATTCTCGGCTTGGGCTTGCTTGAAGCGAGTGGTCAACTCAATCCCATCCATGTCAGGTAAACCAATATCAACGATCGCGACATCCGGTTGCTTTTCTTCAATTAATGCCAAGCCTTCTTTAGCATTAACTGCTTCCCCTAAAAACGTAACTTCACCCCGTTGTTCGAGCGCAGTGCGAATGCCAACGCGAGTCAAATCATGGTCTTCAATTAAAATGACTCTTATATTACTCATCTTTTACGGCTTCCCATCTCTGACATTAACTTGCAAGTTTCCTCAGCCCCGCTGACCAACCAGTGGAGAGATTTCCCAAAAATCATACCATATTTATCAGGACCTGCCATGAAAGGTCTTTACATCCAGGGGAGTTTGTCATTAATCATCAGTCATTCGTTAATAAGGCATTAACGATAACTGGCTACTCTCACACTCAACTCACCTTCACGGGGATCATGAGTGAAGATAAAATAACCGCTCTTTTTCTCTCCCGCTGCCAGAAAAGAAATTTCTTGTTCTCCCACTTCCAAATCGTCAGGAGGGTTAATCGTCAAAGAAGCAATCACTTGCACGGATTCAGCATAACTTCCTCCCATATTTTCCAGGACAAACGGTTGATAAAATTGTCCTTCTCTGATTTCTACCACGGCTTCGGTTTTCACCTGTAAAACCGGGGGCGACTGTTGACTTAAAAGCCAATCATAAAGAATTAACCCAATTAGTGCTAACAGAATGCAACTACTGATCAAAAAGGTGATCCATTCGGCACAATTTCGTTTTTCCGAAGCGGTAGAGGCTGCCTTCCCTTGAGATTGTTCTTGTGCTTCGCTCATATCACTAATCGACCCGCTGCGCCACCAATTGTTGCTGGCAATCCTAAAATTAGGGTATCACTTAGCCATTCTTGCCAAGGGTCATGCCAACTCAGTTGCTGGAAAAACCACAGCATCAGCGCTGATGCTAATAAACACACTAAATAACAAATTAAGGTTTCATTGATGGGTTGTTGCAAAAGCCCTTGTTGTTGGCGACGTTCCTTTTGGTTGGTTAACCCAGCCACAAAGACAATACAGTAAGAAATAGCCAGTGAAGAGAGAATAATTAGGATTAACCAGAGGGGAGAAATGGAAGCGGATAAGAGAGAAACCTCTTCGGTGGGGGCAATGCTAAAGGCGACAATCAGGGAACCGATCAAGGTCGCATCCAGATCCGCAAGCAGGGATTGAAAAATACTGTTTTGCGGAAGGCGACGGGCTTTTTTTACGGTGCGAGGGGCGCGATCGCCGCGCAGGGTAGAACGAGCCAGGGCAACCCCAATGGCAAATGGAATACACTCAAAGACTAACTTCCCTAAGGCTTCATTGAGGGGGGTATCTAGAGTAATCCGACACAGCAAAATTAGAGAAAACAAAGCACAGACCACACCAATGCTCATGGATTCTACGGTTTCCATGAAGGCATCAATGGGTTGAATGTCTAGAGAGCTGCGAAAGCCCTCACTTTGATTGAGTAAGTAAACCACAAAAAAGGTAATCCCTAAAGCAAGCAACATCCAAGCGGGAGTGGTACTTGACCCAATCCACCACACCTCAACCGTGTAGAGCAAAGGTAAGCCAAAGAGAAATCCTCCCGAGGCGCCTCGCAACAGGTTAAGGATTTCCGTTTGCCAAACAGACGAATAATGAGACAGCATTTTAGCCAAAGAGAAAAAAAGCGTTCACGTTACACTATAGTATGGTGCACTGAATTCAACTGCGACAAAAATGAATAATCCGTCTCTGCGTCAAGAACCGCGTTACGAACCGGCAACTGTCATTCCACTTAAACAAGATACCTCTCTGTTGGATTGGTTAGAACAGAACAATCGGCTGATGCCCAGAGAAAGCCTAGAAAGTGAAAATGAGAAATATCTGGAAGAAGATGAAGAAATTGCCCAACTCATGGGAGAAGATTATCGCGGGGGAAGCGACGCGATCGCAGATAATGATCTAGAATAATCTGGCAAAGCATAATGAACTATTAAGAAATCGGGGTGAGGGGCATTATTGCTTGCAAAATAGTTAGGCGAAAAGTCGGAATTCTAAAACACGCCAGCAGAAGAAATTTATGAAGCCAATTCGTACCTTTAACGTTTCCCCCTCCCTCCCCCCCAAATTAGAGCCGTTGAAAAAGCTGGCTTATAACATCCATTGGGATTGGGATATTGAAGCCAAAGACCTATTTCGACGTTTAGATAACCAACTTTGGGAATCTTGTCGTCATAACCCGGTTTCCTTGCTCGGAAATATCAGTCAAAAACGCCTCGCTGAAGTGGCTGAAGATGAAGGTTTTATTGCCCAAATGGAGCGAGCGGAACAGCAGTTAGATCTCTATTTACAAGAGCGAACCTGGTTTCGGAAAAATCGGGGTCAAATTGCCCAAAAAGAATGCTACGCCTATTTTTGCGCGGAATATGGCTTAACCGATTGTCTTCCGCTCTACTCTGGCGGTTTGGGAGTGTTAGCCGGGGATCATCTCAAATCAGCCAGTGATTTAGGCTTACCGCTGGTCGCAGTAGGCTTGCTTTATCAAGAAGGCTATTTCTCCCAATATTTGAATGCAGATGGGTGGCAACAAGAAGCTTATCCGGTCAACGACTTCAGTAATATGCCGCTGCACTTGGAACGTAATCCCGATGGCTCTGAATTGAAAGTTGAAGTGGACTATCCCGGACGCACCGTTCACGCTCGGGTGTGGCGGATTGATGTGGGAGTGGTTCGTCTCTATCTCCTCGATACCAACATTGAAGGGAACTCTGAATACGACCACAACATTACAGACCGGTTGTATGGTGGGGATCTCGATATGCGGATTCACCAAGAAATGATGCTCGGAATTGGTGGTTTTCGCGCCCTGAAAGCCCTCGGCTATACCCCCACCGTTTTCCACCTCAATGAAGGACACAGTGCTTTCTTGGTCCTAGAACGGATGCGTCGCTTGATTGAAGATAATGGCTTGAGCTTTGATGAAGCCAAGCAAATGGTACAGGCGAGCCAGATGTTTACCACGCATACGCCGGTTTCTGCCGGGTTTGATATGTTTAACCCGGATCAAACCATGTATTATGTGGGGCATTATGCCGACATTTTTGACTTATCCCGAGAAGAATTTTTAGCGATGGGACGGGAAAATACCGGTGATTTATCCTCTCCCTTCAGTATGGCAGCTCTGGCTCTGCGCACCAGTTCCTTCCTCAATGGTGTCAGTAAACTTCATGGCGAAGTCTCACGGGATATGTTTAAAGGGATGTGGAAAGGACTGCCGGAGCAAGAAGTTCCCATTACCTCGATTACAAATGGAGTCCATGCCCGCAGCGTTGTTACCAAATCAAAACAACAACTTTATGACCGCTACTTAGGTCCCAGCTGGTCGGAAAAAGGACCAGAAAACCCCCTCTGGGACAAAGTGAATTCCATCCCGGATGATGAACTCTGGCGCAACCATGAACGAGCGCGCGCCGATATGGTCGTCATGGTTCGGGATTGGTTGGCGAAAAAATTACGTCAACGCGGTGCCAGCCAAGCGGAGTTAGATAAAGCAGCAGAAGCCCTTGATCCTGATGTGTTAACCATTGGGTTTGCCCGCCGTTTCGCGACTTACAAACGCGCTACCCTTTTCCTGCGGGATATTGAACGGATTAAGAAAATCATCATGGGCAACCCGGAACGCCGTTTGCAATTTGTGATTGCCGGGAAAGCTCACCCGAAAGATATGCCTGGGAAGGAATTGATTCGTGAACTGATTCATACCGCGCGAGAAGAGGGAATTGAAGAATATTTAGTCTTTGTCCCGGATTATGATACTCATGTGGCACGAGCCATGGTTTCTGGTTGTGACATTTGGCTCAATACCCCTCGCCGCCCCCGGGAAGCATCGGGGACCTCCGGCATGAAAGCAGCCATGAATGGACTACCTAACCTCAGTATTCCAGATGGCTGGTGGGATGAAGCGGATCATACGGCAACCGGTTGGGCTATTGGTCAAGGCGAAATTTACGAAGACCAAGAATACCAGGATGAAGTGGAAGCCAATGCCCTCTATGATCTCTTAGAACAAGAAATCATGCCGTTGTTCTATAACCGGGATACCAATGGTGTGCCTCGGGGTTGGGTGCAGAAAATGAAAAATGCCATTCGCCTCAATACCCCACAGTTTAATACGGCGCGGATGCTTCGGGATTACAGTACCGAGGGCTATTTCCCTAGCAGCGATCGCTATTTTGCAATGACAGAGAACAATTATGCCAATGCCAAAGCAGTTGCGGAATGGAAAAAACAAGTCTTTGAACGCTGGTATGATATCCGCATTGAAAGCATCGACGTTTCTGAAGAAACAGACATCGTGGTCAATGAAACCGTTGAGGTAAAAGCAGTTTTAGACTTAGCCGGTTTGAAACCAGATGATGTCAGCGTAGAATTGTACTTGGGAAGCCTAAACAGTGCTGGCGAAATCATCAAAGGTACTCCCATACCAATGGAATATACGGGCGAGTCTTCTGCAGCAGGAACGATCTTTAAAGGATCCCTTGCTTATCATTCCAGTGGGTTACAAGGGCTATCCTTGCGAGTGTTGCCTAAAAACCAGTATATGGCGCATCCCCATGAGTTAGGTTTAATTCTTTGGGCTGATGATTATCAACAGTAATTGACAATCATCTCTTTGCATCTAATTCAAATCCTAAAAATCGGGAACTTGGGAAGTGGAAAGATCAAATTCCGACTCCCTCATCCCGATTCTTAATGATTGCTACTGGCATGAGAGACGAAATGTTTGCGGTACAGCTACTCTTTAGTACTCGCCATTTCCTCTCGTCCGCGCACATTTTCAATCGCAGATTTAACTGCATAAGAGGCAGCAATAATATCTTTTTCTTCCCCCCCTAAATATAAGCGCCCAAAACTCCCAACAGCAGACACTTGTAAAATATTAATGTTAGCTGCTTTTTCCGCTTCATTAGCAGCAAGGGCAGCAAAGGCAGCAGGTTCCACCTCAAACACATATAAACTTTCCCCTTTGAGCAACATATGACCCCGCCGAGTGCGGTTTACCATTTGCGCTTGATGAGCATCAATATTGCGGATAATTTGACTGGAAACCACTCGCGGTTTTAAGCCATCTTGTTCGGATGCGCCTAGGGCATCTAAGATCGCTGCGCCTGCAATTTTGACATCTCCTTTCTGAGAAGAATGAATTTCTAACAATCCATAAAGCCGTTCTACAACTTGGACTCCAGGACGAACATTGGTTGCTTTTAGGGCAACATCGGTAATACGATTAATTTCAATACCGGGAGAAATTTCAATCCACAGGGAAGTATCGCCGGGTAGGGGTAAAAAGCCCAGTGAGACCGTTCCCATATAGGCAGCATGTTGCGCTTGTAGGCTATCTAAATAGACGTAACTCCGAAGGTCGATACCCAAAAGATGTTCTCCTGTTCAAGTCATAAGGGCGCATCATAACTTTATCAAATTATTTCGCCTCAGCTGAGACCTGCCTGAGAACACCGACTGCAAGATACAAAAGCTACCGATTGGGAATTGTGAAACCATTGGGCATTCCAGGAAGAGATTGCGGTTGGGCAGGTAGCGAAAAAGCACGATCACTCACTGAGGTTTGAAAGTCAGTGGCAGTCATTTTCCAAGTTCCTTCTTCATACTGACCTTCCATATATAAAGGAATACCGTGGTTATTGGAGTAGCAAGATAACCAAGGATCCCTAGTTTCAAGTTGGTTGACTTTAAAGCAAGTTGTGGTTTCTCCAGCAATTACCCGCATTCCAGCAGCAGTAATGTGATTGCGATAGGCTTGGGGATTATTTTTGATCTCTTCCAAGGTTTCCAATCCCTGAATACCGGGTCCTGTCAATTGATTCAGGCTAGGAAGACGAAAGCAGGTCCAAGTATTTCCCTGCGCAAGACAATTGGTCACTTGCTCGCCCCTGCGATACAGACGAGCTGTTGTACCCTGCAATTGAGTATCAAGCCGAAACTTTTCCCCTTTGATCCACTGCTCAACCATCATCGTGGGATGATCGGTCATTTCCATTTGGTAAGATACCCAATAGTTAGGGTTGCTCACAGCATCCATGAGGAAAGAACGAAATTCTTCATAAGTATTGTTTTCCTTGACGTTAGTTTGCCCTAGAAGCTTGTCTTGGGGAAGCGGAGAAGCATCGGTTTCTCCAATCCCTCCCATGAAAATTGTCAGGAGAGAGGCGACCGCCACTTTTATTATTAAGTGATTTTTTTTTATTTTTTGCATGATTTAATACACAAAAAAATAGTGTTTGTTAGGGACAGATGACGTATTCCGCTCGGAATTGTTCTAGAACGCCAAAAATTCGCCGCTTTTCCCAGCGTTCGAGCATTTTCTGCGATCGCGCTAACTTGAAAACATTACTAAAAGATAATCGACAGCAACGGGGCTTGTGCTTCTAGTGATGACTACCATAAAGCACGTTTTCCATTCGGCAAAATTGTTGCCCAGTTGGTTTTTGCTTGCGCTAATTGCTTATCGCTTATTTTGGCATTAGTTAAATTGGCACCGGAGAGATCTGTTTCAGTCAGCTTAGCATCTTGAAAATTAGCAAGGGTAAGATCCGCTTTACGTAAATCAGCTTTTTGTAAATCAGCATTACTAAAAAACGTATTACTCAGTTTTGCTTCTCGCAGCACCACTCGTCTTAAATTCCCATTGGCAAAGTCAGCCCCTCTTAAATCTCCTTTGCGAAGGTTGGTCTGCATCAAATTTGCATCACGAAAAATACACTGTCTCAAATCCTTTTCTTCTAAATCTAGGCGATATAAATTAACTTGAGAAAAATCCCGTCTCCCTTGTTCGTATTGTTGAGTAACTTGTTCTGCTGTCAACTTTCGAGAAGCTAGCGATTTGGAGCGCTCACCACTGGTAAAACCTTGGCTGCGCTCAGGCGTGCGACTGGTCGGTAAGCCCATCCGAGTCCGACGTTGACGAATTGACTCCGCTAACTTACTATTCCAACTCGTAGAAGACTCCGGTTGCTCAGTATTTTCTGTTTTATTAATGGGTTTTCGTTTAACAAGCCCCTGCGACAAGCTCTCTTCATAAGCTTCCATTTCTAAACCATCTAGAACAGCTTGGACAGACTGATAGCGATCGCGCACTGCCATTTCCAGCATTTTCCGTAGTACTTTTTTCAGATGAGCACTCACCTGCACATAATCTTCCCAATCTAAAGCCCCAGTGCGGGCGTTATAGCCAATATCTTTTGGCGATCGCCCCGTAAGAAGATAAATACAGGTTGCCCCCAAGCTATAAATATCACTGGCATAAGTGGGACGCATTGCCATTTGTTCGGGGGGAGAATAGCCAGGAGTTCCGACAGCAAAGGAAGTGAGTGGGTTATCGTTAGACATATCCGCTGCCATTACCTCATTCACCCGATTTTTCACGGCCCCAAAATCAATCAAAACTAATTTCTTATCAATGTCGCGACGAATAATATTCGCTGGTTTAATGTCGCGGTGAATGACTTTTTCCGAGTGAATATACTCAAATAAGGGTAAAATTTCGGTCAAAAATTGGCGAATCCCAGCTTCGCTCAAGGGGCCATTGGTTTTGACTTCCTTTTGCAAATTAGAGCCTTTAACAAACTCCTGGACCAAGAAAAACTGCTCTTGGGCTTCAAAGTAATCCAGTAAGCGAGGAACTTGGGGATGATTTCCTAATTTACCCAAGGTTTCTGCTTCTCGTTGAAATAATTCCCGTGCCATCTTCAAGAAACTCGGGGTTTTATTGGCTGGACGCAGTTGCTTAATCACACAAACGGGATTCCCGGGTAAACTGGTATCGACCGCTAAAAAGGTAGCGCCAAAACCGCCTCGACCTAGTGTTTTTCCTACTAGATAACGACCATGAAGTTTGAGATCGCTACCGCAACTTTGACAGATTCTAATTTTGTTGGGGTTTCTCGGCTGCGGGCAAGACGGATTCAGACAGTAAATCATCTTGTTAGTCTAGAAATACGGTGGTCGAAATGAGTTGAGCTTAAGCAAACACAAGGTAATCTTGCTGTTACGATTGCAACGGATCTGAGGTTAATTAAAAAGTGAGAGAAAACACTATTAAATTAAAATATCAATCTACTTGAAGTTATCTATAGCATACCTCACTGATTGAGAAAAAACACAGCTTGAGCGGTAAACAACTGGCAACCCGTTGCAGCGCTTGAAACCAACCCTCTTTTAGGTCACAATAAGAAGGCTGAGTTTTTTTATAGCACCAAACAAGTCGATGCGAGTCTCTCTAAACTGGTTGCAGGAATTTGTTGAGATTGATCTCACCCCAGAAGCCCTAGCGGAAACGTTAACCATTGCTGGGTTTGAAGTGGAAGAAATTGAAAACCGTCGTGCTTTTGCCGAAGGCGTTGTCGTTGGTAAAGTTTTAGAACGGAATGCCCATCCCAATGCTGATAAACTCAGTGTGTGTACCGTTGATGTTGGTAGTGCAGAGCCTTTAAATATTGTCTGTGGTGCAGCGAATGTGCAGGCAAATGCTTATGTTCCCGTAGCAACCGTGGGCTCTTATCTGCCCGTGAAAGATTTGAAAATTAAACGCAGCAAACTGCGTGGTGTGGCATCACAAGGGATGATCTGCTCCCTTGCGGAGTTGGGGTTAGAAAAAGAGTCAGATGGCATCCATATTTTTAGCGAAGAAACGCTTACTCCTGGGGAACCGGTTTATCCCTTACTGGGACTGGATGATGTCGTGCTGGATTTAACAACGACCGCGAACCGGGCTGATGCACTGAGTATGGTCGGAGTAGCGCGAGAAGTAGCAGCGTTAACGGGGAAACAATTAAGGCTTCCAGAACCGCCACAGCAAAATATTCCCACTGGCAAAGCTGCCCTTAGCATTAAGGTGACAGCAACGGAGGCTTGCCCGGCTTATATGGGTACGGAAGTGACTGATTTAAAACTTGCCCCCTCCCCTCAATGGTTACAACGCCGATTACAAGCAGCTGGGGTCCGTCCGATTAATAATGTGGTTGATATTACCAACTATGTGCTGTTGGAATGGGGACAACCGTTACACGCCTTTGATCGCGAACGCCTGCAGTCAGTTGCAGGAGGAGATTCCTTGACGTTAGGGGTGCGGTTAGCCCAAGCTGGAGAAAGTTTAACCACGCTGGATGGGCAAGCCCGTGAACTCAATCCCGATAATCTGCTGATCACGGCTAATGATGTTCCCGTTGCCCTGGCTGGGGTGATGGGGGGTGAAGAAACGGAAGTTTATGACCAAACAGAAAATATTATTTTAGAGGCAGCGTTATTTGAACCGGTTGCCATTCGGCGTTCGGCACGAGTGCAAAGCTTACGCACAGAAGCCTCCACCCGCTATGAACGAGGGGTGAATCAAGCGGAACTGGAACGAGCCAATCAACGCGCGATCGCGCTGCTGCAAGAATTAGCGCAAGGCACCCCCACTCAACAAGCCATGGCGGATCATCGCCTCCACCCCGAACAACGACAGCGAACGCTAACGTTGCGTCTAGACCGGATTCATCAACTGTTAGGTCAGGTGAATAACCGGGAGGATGGCAAATTGACCCCAGACGATGTAGAGGGTATCCTCACTGCTTTAGGCTGCGAAATGCAAAGGAATCCAACAGATCAAAGTTGGAACGTCATTGTTCCCCCCTATCGCGATCGCGATTTAGAACGAGAAATTGATTTGATTGAAGAAATCGCTCGTCTCTACGGTTATGACTCCTTCTGCGATACGCTCCCGGAAAAAAGCCAACCGGGGACGTTATCGGTTCGGCAACAGAACAAAAATCGCATCCGGGAAGCCATGCGGGCAGTGGGTTTAACAGAAGTTCTCCACTATTCTCTGGTAAAACCGGAAGGAGATGCTGTTACTCTAGCCAATCCCCTCTTTCAAGAATATTCCGCCCTCCGCACTGAATTAATTAGTGGTTTGGTCAATGCCTTTTCCTACAACCTTGCCCGAGGCAATGGCGCACTTAATGCCTTTGAAATTGGACGACGGTTTTGGCAAACAGAAACCGGCGTGGGAGAAGCGGATACCCTGGCAGGAATTATGGGGGGTGAGATGTTTCCCCAAGGACGTTGGACAACCTCCGGACAACCGATGACCTGGTATCAAGCCAAAGGGCTGTTGGATGCGGTTTGGCAGCGGTTAGGTGTTACCGTCACCTATGCAGGAACCCAAGAAGATGAACGCTTGCACCCCGGTCGCACTGCCGTCATTTCCCTCGACCAGCAGCGTCTTGGGCTGTTCGGACAACTCCATCCTCAATTTCGCCAAGATCATGATTTGCCCGAAGCGGTCTATGTATTTAGTTTCGATCTCGAAGTCTTGTTAAGCGCCTTAGCGCAAAAGAATCTCTCGCAATCCCGCTTCTCTCCCTTCTCAACTTATCCGGCAGTGGCAAGAGATATTGCCTTTTATGCCCCCGTTGATCTGCCTGTTGCCGATTTGATGCAGGTAATGACAAAAGCCGGGGGTAACCTGTTGGAAAATGTGGAACTCTTCGATGAGTATCGCGGAGAGAATGTTCCAGAAGGACAGCGCAGTTTAGCGTTTAGCTTGACCTATCAAGCACGCGATCGCACTTTGACCGATGAAGAAGTAGAACCGCTGTTAGAAAAAGTTCGTAAAGCACTTACCCAAGAATTTACAGTCACCTTAAGGAGTTAAGAAAATGCCGAAGTATGTAATGTGGGGCAGTTATTGTGACAATGTGGAAGAAAAACGAGCGCCTTTTCGCCAAGCGCATTTAGACGGTTTAAAGGCACAGAAAGAAGAGGGGACCTTACTCACGATTGGTCCCACTAAAGACTTACAGCAAGTTTTTGCCTTGTATGATGCGCCAGATGAAGCCACTGTCCGGCAACTCGTAGAAAATGATCCGTATTGGCAAAATGGGATTTGGACGGAGTATCAGGTTAAAGAGTGGATCCAGGCATTTTAAAGTTTTTTATAGTGACTACAGGGTCGGCGTTTAGAATGGAACTAGAGTGTTTCATGGGAGGGAAGGATCATTATGCCGCAAATTATGGCTCAAGGAAAAACCTTTACCTGCGATCGCGGGGCGAATCTCCGCAAAGTCCTCCTAGAGAACAATATTGATCTCTATAATGGCAATGCCCGTGTGATTAATTGTCATGGTCTGGGCACCTGCGGAACCTGTACCGTGGCAGTTGAAGGAGACGTTTCTCCACCGGGTCAGCGCGAAAAACTGCGCTTGTCTTTACCCCCGCACCAAAGCAGTACAACGCGACGTTTATCCTGTCAGGTGCAAGTTCTTGGCGATGTCAAAGTCAAGAAATTCACAGGATTTTGGGGCCAAGAAAACACTGTTAAATGGTCACCGGATTCTGCGTAAATTCATCTTGAGAGAGAGAACTCATAGACCGTTTAACTTGATCTTGTTAGGGGATCATTGGGGAAAGATACAGTAAACGTACTGCCTTTTCCCAATTCGCTTTCAACGGTAATGTCTGCTTGATGAATCGCTGCTACATATTTAATAATCAATAATCCTAACCCCATTCCACTCCTGTTACTAGCAAGACCATCTTGATCAAACGCATCAAATAGTTTTTTTTGCTCTTCGGGAGCGATGCCAATTCCCTCATCAGCGACTTGGAAAATCGTTCTATTCTCTTGCTTCTCGATACTAACGGAGATAGTACTGCCTTCTTCAGAATATTTGAATGCATTAGCGAGGAAATGATTGATTAAATGAGAGAGTAACGTCTTATCTCCCTTCAGCCAAATTTCATCTTGATTCTGGTGAAGTTTCAGCTCATGGTGAAGGGGATTTAAGCCCATAAAATTCGCCACTACTGTCTGATAAATTTCAATAAGATTCACGGGTTCAAATTGGAATGCTTGGCTTGCAGACGGAAAACCATTGAAAGTAAGCATGTCTTCGTGTATACGACTAAGAGATCCGACAGCAGCAGAAATTTCCTGTAAATATTGTTCTAATTTTTGATCAGATAGCTGCTTTCTATATTTTTTCAGTAACCTTGTTGCCATGACAATTCGACTCAGTGGTGTGCCATTTTTAAATAAAATCGTGGTAATAATTTTTGTTTTAAGATGATTAATTTCTTTTTCGGTTGCTAAGGCTTTCTGTAATTGTGCTTCTAATTTTGTCAGATTTGGGTTGCTGTTTGGTAATGCTTGAATTGGGTTCGCTTCAAAGAATCGATCTGGCATTTTTCTGGGTTCAGTGATCTCAGTGCAAATTCCAACTAACCCCACAATAGAACCTCGATCATCGATTAGTGGAATTTTACTCGTTAACATGATTCCCTCTGTCCCATTAGCATCATAATAAGGTTCTTCTAGATCTAAAATTGCTTTTCCTTCTTCTATCACTCTCCGATCCCATTGGCGATAGGAGTCTACATAGCTATTTTTTCTATTCAGTTGATAATCATTTTTACCAACGACTTCCGCTGGATCACTGAAGCCAGCTACTTCTGCAAAATACCGATTACATCCTAAATAAACTTGATTCCGATCTTTCCAAAAAATTTGTTGCGGAATATTATTAATAATTAAGCTTAATAAGTTCTCTTGCTCCGCTATTGCTATTTTTTTAGGACTGACCGTAGGGGGGGGGATTGGTTTTAAAAGTAAAGAAGCACCCGCCCCACTTGGATCCTCATAATATTCAGCGTGAACTTCAAACGTTTTAGATTCTTGATCGGCGGTAACGATTTGATCTTGATATAAGATTTTTTTGTTATATTGTAATCCTTGCCAATGCTTGAGCTGAAAGTTAGGAAAGATATCATAGACAGTTTTCTGTAACAGTTCTTGGCGAGACAATCCCAAAAGCGCGATCGCAGCTGAATTCACTTCACAAAAAGACCCATCTGCAAGCGTCAATAAAATGGGCTCACTTACTTGATTCAAACTAAGTTTAAGTAATTCAGAAATCATGGTTTTAGTCTCATTGAGAAGAACTGGCTATTTAGCTCGCGAAGATTCATGCTCCTGATTTTAGACTGATTGATTGGTGAGAGGTGAAAGTTTTTACTTAACCTTGAAATTGTTGAAGTCACTACAACCAAGTGAATCTTGAGTATAAACAAGTAAATTTTGTGTTAATGTAATGTTTAGCTATCATAACAAAGTTAAGCGTAAACTCATATTATACTATCGTAGCTTTGATCAGTGGCTAATTTTTTTATAAATCTACTTACGTATAGAAGATAAAACCTGCCTTAACTTCTGTAGCTAGCCAGTAGCACAATCAAAAATTTAGGGTGAATTGAGGAGTGCATTATGACATTAATCATTTTTGGAGATAGTTTATTAGATGGCGGAAAAGGGGGCGGCAACCTGACAGCCAGATTAGAAGCACAAGGGCTGCCATCACCTTTTCCAAATCCCCCTTACAGTAATGGAAAAGCTTCCAATGGACTGGTTTTGAGTGAGGCAATTGCAGAAGACCTAGGGATTGATCCTGATACTTTAATTTCTAGGTTTACAGTTTCCACTGCTCCAGATGTACAGGAAGAAAACGTTATCTATGCTGTCGCTGGCGCGACATCTGAGGATTTATTATCACAGGTAGACCTCTTTTTAGATGACTTGGTCGCCAGCAGCAACATGGATCTAGAGGAAGACGATAATGATCAAGATTTTGCATTGCCCTTTGCTAGTGCGCAAGCGGGAGATACACCCACTTTCCTGAACAGGATCGCCAACAGAGTTAAGGAGCGATTCAATGATGATGATAATAACGAGTCTCTCTTTGCTAGCGCGCAAGCGGGAGATACACCCACTTTCCTGAACAGGATCGCCAACAAAGTCAAGGAGCGATTCAATATTAGTTCAGGTAGTGGAAATATAGAGGAGTTTGCTTTTATCGATCCTGTGCATCCTACTGCATCCTTTAATGAATTTCTAGCAGCGGAAGCCAGTGAGCAAATTGCTTTAGAGTTTGCT